>NZ_JMCB01000023.1 GCF_000737315.1 Hyalangium minutum | reverse complement strand
CTGCGCTTGCACATCCGCCCGCGGCGGCCTCCAGCTACGCCCCCGAAAAAGAGTCGCCGTAAGAAGGCACGCCGCTGGGTGGTGGAACGCTCTCACTCTTGGATGAACCGTTTCCGAAGGATCCTCATCCGCTGGGAGAAACGCGAAGACACCTACCTGGCTATGCTCCACCTGGCTCTGGGCATCATCACTTGGTTCCACTTCCTACCGAGATAGGCACTTAGAGCGCTCGCCGCGTCCTCTGGAGAGACCGATACCTCTTCTGCGGAACGCTGCAAGAGAGCGCGTACCTTGTCCGAGAGTTCGAGCGGTTCACCGCGCTCGATGACTCGTCGCCCCATTGCGCGAATGGGTTCCCAGTCAAGCTCAGCGGCCATGATGGCATTCCCCTAGTTCGTGTCCTTGAAGGCTCGATTCGGCGATTGCATAAATCCCACCTCAAAGGTTGTTTGCCTGCCTCCCATCCTGCTAGGTTAGGTGGGCCATGGTCGACTTCCTGCCCTGCCGCTCTGTCCTGCTTCTCGTCCTTGGGGCTTCCGTGGCCCTGGCAAAGGATCCTGATGTAGTCGAGAGGATCATTAATCTGTCAGAGCACCCAGCAACGACCGCCAATAAGATCTACGTCGCCGGTCGCGTGGCCACAGTGCTGCGCTTTGAGCAGGAAGTCGATCCAGAGCAGACACGGATGCTCGGCTGGGAAGGGTGGTTTGAGCCCCTTTGGGTGGGGGGCAAGAAGGTAGTCCTTGAACCGCTCCGGGACATCGAGCCTGGGGACCGCTTCATGCTCCTCGTCACTGTCAGTGACGGCCTGGAGATCCCCTTTGTCGTCACGTCGGAACAGCAACCGCTCGACGGCAGGCGGGTGGCGGATCAACAGGTCACCGTGATCCGCAATCTCGAGTCGGCGAGCGCTGCGCAGGCGTCCCTTTACGAATCGCTCAAGAGGGAGCGGCACCTTCGGGAGAAGGTCGAGCGCTACGAGCAAGAGGATTCCATTGATCACGCACTCGCGGCGCTCCTGGCGAAAGACGCTACCCGGCAGACACCTTTCCGTGAGTGGCGCAAGTGGCGCCTACAGGAGGGGGATGTTGAGTTCGTCGTCCGCCTCTTCAAGGGCAACGGGAAAGCAGCGGTCGTCTTCAAAATTACGAACCGCGAGGACCAGCCCTGGAAAATGAAGATGGCGCGTCTCTACACGGTATCCGGCTGGAAGGACAAACCGTTTGCTGTGCGCACGGACCGTGAAGCGATCACCTCAGGTACGACCGGTTACGTCGCCGTTGTTGCTGACAAGAGCGCCTTTCAAGATGGCGCGGAGTTCAAGGACCTCCTGCTTGAGATCTACCGGGACGACGGATACCGGCAGTTGTTCGTTGTGCTGGATCCAGCCCTCGCCCGTGACTAAGAGCGACGGTCATGCCTTCGCCGACAGCACCCTTTCTTCTTTCAATCTTCCTCCTCGTCTCGTCTGTGCGCTGCCAAGCAACCGGCGGGGTGTCCCTTCGTCCAGACGGAAGCCCAGGGCCGGAAGAATGCTCCGAGGAGGCTCTCAAGACGATGCGGATTCTCCGGATGCGCGTGGGTGACTCTGCGGACGTGCAACTGGACGCGAACCAGATCGACGCGAAGCCGATCACGCTCTATGACGGCCCTGTCGAGAGCCTCTTGGAGGGAGCACTCGGTACTCTGGAAGCGAATACCCGTCTTTACGGGCGAGTGTGGACAGGCGGTCCGCAGGTTGTCGTCCGGTGGTATCAGGCTCACCCGGTAGATGGGGACCCGGTTCCCATCTGCGCAGTAGCTCGCTTTGGAGGTAACGAGCTTAGAAAGCGGCCGGACTCGAAGCCCGGAACCGCTGTCCTCGGCTACGCCGGTGCCTCGGCCTTCGTCGTCAACTCGTTCCGGTGAGTCCCGCCCGGGAGCCCCTGGATGCGGTGCTGACCCTGGCCCATGGGGCGACCATACACTGGTGAACACACCGGTGAGACCCGGGGACGCTTGGAGTGGGGGGGACTGTTCATCAGGGAGGTCGTTCCTATGTTCAGTGCCTCCACCCAGGACTGCCCCTATGAAGATCGCCCCCCTTCCCCCGAACGAGACCGAGCGCCTGGAGGCGCTGAACGCACACTCCGTTCTGGATACGCCTCCCGAGGTGGGCTTCGACGAGCTGACCCGGCTGGCCTCGCGCCTGTGCGGCACGCCCATGGCGCTGGTGTCCCTGGTGGATCAGGCGCGGCAGTGGTTCAAGTCGAAGGTCGGGGTAGATGCCTCTGAGACGCCTCGGAGCCTGGCTTTCTGCTCTCACGCCATCCTCCAGGATGAGCTCTTCATGGTCCCGGACGCGCTCCAGGACGAGCGCTTCCACGACAACCCACTGGTCACCGGCGAGCCGCACGTGCGCTTCTATGCGGGCACGCCGCTCAAGAGCATGAGCGGGCACAACCTGGGGACGCTCTGTGTCATCGACCATGTGCCTCGCGAGCTCACTCCGGAGCAGGTCGAGGTGCTGCGCGTGCTGGGCCGGCAGGTGGAGGCCCTGCTACAGCTCCGCCTGCGGGTGAAGGAGCTGGAGCGGCGCGACGCGGAGGGCCGCTCGCAGCGGGATGCGCTGGCGCGGATGCAGAAGCAGAAGGACGAGCTGCTGCAGCTGGTGGCGAAGGACATCCAGGTGCCGCTGGGCTCGATCCAGGCGCAGGCCTCGCTGGTGCTGTGCCGCTCCCAGCTGCCGGAGGAGGTGCGCACCTCGGCGCGGCAGATCCGCGAGTCCACGGAGAGCCTTCAGCGGCTGGTGACCAATCTGGTGGAGTCGGCGCGCGAGGACTCGCCCTTGGCGCCGCAGCTGGGCGAGTTCGACGTGCGCGGGCTGGTGACCGAGGTGGCGCGGGACTTCTCGCTGCGCGTCCACGGCTCCCACCGCCAGTTCACGCACAGCGTGCAGGTGTCGGAGCGGCTCGTCACGCTGGATCGGGAGCTGCTGCGGCGGACGCTGGACAACCTGCTGGACAACTCGTTCCGCTTCACCGCGCTGGGGAGCGGGAAGGTGTCGCTGGAGGCCTCGCAGCCTGAGCCCGGCCTGCTGGAGGTGCGGGTGCGCGACGAAGGTCCGGGCATTCCCTCCGCCGCGCGTCCCTATGTCTTCGAGAACTACCTGCCCGAGGGCGTGCCTACCGCCGCCCGGGCTCGGGCCAGCAACAGCTTGGGGCTGGCGTTCTGCCGGAGGGCCGTCGAGGCCCACGGCGGGTGGATCTGGGTAGAGGACAACCCGCCTCGGGGCACGGCGTTCTGCTTGCGCATCCCGGTAGGGCCCGGGGGAGCGCGGCAGGCCCTGGCCTCCTGAGGCGGGCTGCGCGCGGGGGCAGGGTCAGTTGTCCTGGGCGCCCGCGAGGATCCACGAGCGGACGCGGACCACCAGGCCCGGGTTGTTGATGAAGTAGTTGGGGTTGCCCTGGGGCATGCGGGTACCGCAGGTGGTGCCTTCCATCTTACGGATGAGCACCGAGTTGTCCGGATCCCCAGGCACGACGCGCGTGAGGGCCGCCGGGCTGCACGACGCATTGGCCGCCACGTTGATCAGGTTGGCCCCGGAGGCTGGGCTGAGGCTGAGCCCGCCCGAGCTGCCATGGCAGCCGGTGCAGTTGCCGAGCGTCCACACCCCTCTCACGTCGGTGCTGTAGTTGGGCACCGTGACGGGGAGGGTGAGGGTGCGGACTACGGTGCTCTGGCCATCGGTAACGCTGACGGACAGGGTGAACGAGGTCTGGCTGCTCACCACGGGCGAGTACCACTGCGCGCTCGAGGCGGTGCGGCTGCCCACGAACGTGCCCTGCGTGGCCGGTTCCGTCTGCTCCCACGAGTAGGTGAGGGGATCTCCATCCGGATCGGTCGCGGAGATGGAGAAGGTGCCCGCGCTGCCCGCCAGGAGCGTGCTCGGGCCGGAGATGTTGGCGGCCACGTTTGGGGCCTGGTTCACCTTCTGGACGGTGATTTCGACGAAGCCCGCCACGCTGCCGCCCCGCCCATCTGAGACGATGACGGTCAGCGTATACATCCCACTGGCGGTGACGTCCGGTGCTGTCCAGGTGGGGGTAGCCGAGCTGGTGCTGCTGAAGGTCCCCACGGGTGAGGTTGGGGACGTCTGGCTCCACGCATAGGTGAGCGGATCCCCGTCCGGATCGGAGGCCGTGACGGAGAGGTTGACGGTCTCCTGCTCATTGATGGTGGTGAGGGATGCCGAGGGCCCAGCGGTCAGCGTGGGCGGGTTGTTCTGGGAAGGGGCCGGCGCCACGCTGACGTCCACCTGGCTCTGGACGGAGCCGCCTCGGCCGTCCGTGACGTTCACCTGCAGCGTGAACGTCGTGGAGGTGGTGACCGTGGGAGTGGTCCAGGTGGGGTTGGCCGAGGAGGCGTTGGCGAAGGTGCCTGCCGGGCTGGCGGGGGTCTGCGTCCATGCATAAGTGAGCGTGTCTCCGTCTGGATCCGAGGCTCCGACCGAGAGCTGCACCGGACTGGAGCCCGACACGGAGGAGGGGTTGGCCCGGGCTTCCTGCGAGATCGTGGGGGAGCGGTTCACGGGGGCGCGCACGGTCACCTGCACTGTGCCGCTGACCGATCCGCCTCGGCTGTCCGTGACGGTGACACGGAGCTGGAAGTTCGTGTTCGCGGTCACCGCCGGCGCCGTCCACGAGGGATTCGCCACGGAGGTGCTGCTGAAGGCGCCAGCCGGGCTCGAGGGCGTCTGAGACCAGGTGTAGGTGAGCGCGTCTCCATCCGGGTCCGAGGCGGTGACGGACAGGTTGACGGATTGCTGCGCGTTGATGGTCGTGGCGGACGAGGTGGGGCCCGCGGTCAGGGTGGGCGCCCGGTTGTTGGCGGAGGGAGGCGCCACGGCCACTTCGACCTGGGCCTGCGTGGAGCCGCCCCGGTCATCCGAGATCGTCACCTGGAGCGTGAACGTGGTGGGGGTGGTGACCACGGGAGAGATCCAGGAGGGGCTGGACACGAAGAGATTGCTGAAAGAGCCCACGGGCGTGGCGGGCTCCTGAGACCACGAGTAGGTGAGGGCGTCACCGTCGGGATCCGTCGCGGAGAGGGAGAGCTGGACGGGCACGGAGCCCGTCACGGAGGTGGGGGTGGCACTGGGGGTACCCGTGGTCACGACGGGTGCGCGGTTCTCGGGGGGGCGAGGCCGTACCAGCACCGTGACGGAGCGCCGCGCGGTGCCGCCCTTGCCATCCGAGACGGCGACGCCGAGCTGGAAGGACGTGGCCTCGGTGACGTCCGGGGCCGTCCAGGTGGGGTCGGGGAGGGTGGCGTCGCTGAAGGCGCCAGCGGGCGAGGCGGGCGTCTGCACCCATTCATAGGTGAGGGAGTCCCCGTCCGCATCCGTGGCCTCCAGGGACAGCTCCACCGCGGTGCCCGACGTCACATCCGCGGTCTGTACGAACGGGCCCGTCAGGACCGGGATCTGGTTGTTGGAATCTTGATCGTCACCGCAGGCCGTGGCCCACAGCCCGATGAGGACGAATGACGCGAGAGACAGCGCTGGCAGGCGTTGCTGCATGTTCCCCTCCACGAAAACGAGCGGGCCGAACCCTAGCCCAAGCGCTTCCGTTTCGAGGAGGAGGCGACGACTTCCGAAGGCTGGCCCGTATGGGCACAACATTGGCGTGCGATGGTAAGAAAGAGACTGTGACGAAACTTCAACGGTTGTCCTTGCTGGCGGCGTGTGGACCCTGGCTCGTGTTCCTGGTGCTCGCGGCGGTCCCCTCGGGGGCGCGCCCAGCCGGGCCTCGGGGCGTGCTTCTGGAGCAGCTCACCTGGCAGCAGGCCGAGAAGCTGCTCACGCCGGACACAGTCGTCGTCATCCCGCTGGGCGCTCAGGCCAAGGAGCATGGTCCGCACCTGCCGCTCGCCAACGACTGGAACATGGCGGAGTACCTCAAGCAGCGCGTGCTCCAGGATGCCAACGTCGTGATCGCCCCGACGGTCAACTATTCGTTCTACCCCGCCTTCGTGGAGTACCCGGGCTCGACGTCCCTTCGCCTGGAGACGGCGCGGGACATGATCGTCGACATCTGCCGGGGACTCGCTCGGTTCGGGCCTCGCCGCTTCTATGTGCTCAACACCGGCGTCTCCACGCTGAGGGCCCTCCAGCCCGCGGCGGAGCTGCTCGCGGCCGACGGCATCCTCCTGCACTACACCCACCTGCTGCAGGCCACCGCCGCGGTGGAGAAGGAGGTGGCGCGGCAGGAGGGCGGCACGCACGCCGATGAGATCGAGACCTCGATCATGCTCTACATCGCCCCGAAGACGGTGGACATGTCCAAGGCCGTCAAGGACTACCACCCAGGCAAGGGGCCCCTGACGCGCACTCCCAAGGATGCGGGCGTCTACTCGGCCAGCGGCGTGTTCGGCGATGCGACGCTGGCCACCCGCGCCAAGGGCCAGCGCGTGGTGGAGACCCTGGTGAGCACCCTCCTGTCGGACATCGAGACGCTGCGCCGGGCTCCCATGGCGGCGGCCGGTGCCACCGATGGCGGTGTCCCCAGTGGCCCTCCTCCGGATGGTGGGATGCCCAGCAGCAAGCCTTGAGCACCTGAAAGGTGATCGAGGCGGGCAAGGGCGGCACAATCCCGGCATACCGTTTTGCACCGGGAGCTTCCATGCGCGTCGTCCTGATATCCGGCTCGTCTCACCCCGCGTTGGGAGCGGCCATCGCGAAGGTGCTCAACCTCGAGCAGGGGCGGTGCATCGTGGATCGCTTCCCCGATGGGGAGCACCACGTCGAGGTCGTCGAGGAGGTTCGGGGCTGTGACGTCTACCTGCTCCAGACGCTGGGGCCGCCGGTGGATTCGCACCTCATGGAGTTGCTCCTGATGGTGGATGCGTGCCGCCGCCGGGGCGCTGCGCGGGTGACGGCGGTCGTGCCCTATCTGGCCTACGCCCGGCACGATCGCCGGGAGACGGGACGCGAGCCACTGGGCGCCCGGCTCGTCGCGGACATGCTCCGGGTCGCGGGTGTGGACCGGCTGGTGGCCATGGATCTGCACAGCCCCGCCGTGGAGGGCTGCTTCAACATCCCCGTGGAGCACCTGAGCGCCATGCCGCTGCTGGCGGACCACCTGCAGCGCACGGCCACGCCCAGCTCGGTCGTCGTCTCGCCTGACCTGGGGGCCGTGAAGCGCGCGGAGCGCTATGCCGCGCAGCTGAAGCTCCCGGTGGCCGTGGTCCACAAGCACCGCACGAGCGGCTCCCAGGTGCAGGCCCGTCGCATCACCGGCGACGTGGAGGGCTGCACGCCCATCGTCGTGGACGACATGATCTCCACTGCCGGCACCGTTGAGGCGGCGGTGAACGCCCTGCTGGAGGCGGGCTGCGCGCCGGAGGTAACGGTGGTGGCCACCCATGCGCTGCTGGTGGGCCCGGCCATCGACAGGCTCCAGCGGCTGCCGTTGCGCCGGCTGCTCACCACGGACAGCTTGCCCTTGCCCATGCGGCCTCCCTTCCAGGTCGAGGTGGTGTCCGTGGCCCCGCTCCTGGCGCGCTCCATCGAGCTGCTGCGCCTCGGCTCTCAGCACGGAGGCTGAGGGCGGGCAGTTCAGCGCAAATGGAGACAGACCGCCTTTCCCAGGCCTGCCCGTGATTAGAGCTTTCGCGGAAAGCGAGACAAAAAATGAACTGTCTCGTTTCAAGTTTGCAATCTTTGTCTTTCAGAATTGAAAAACGAGACGTCATGTCGGGTCCGTTTTTTCAGTCTCGAAATGCTCTGCGGTGAAGCCGGGGTTCACGGGGTTGAACACTCGGAGGAGTGGATGTAACCCATTGAGCACACAGGCGGCCCCGAGTGACGCAATCCAGTCATCTGCCCCGATAGAGCAGATGGCTTTGGGTCGACCTGGTAGGTCTGCTACGATACATGCCCAAGCGTTGAATTGGAGTCCTCGACGATGGACATGGTGGCCCCCCCGATGCGTCCAGATGTGTTGACTCCCGGAACGCAAGTGAATCACTGGCGCATCCTCGAGTGCCTGGGGCAGCGAGGCCATGGCGCGCTCTTCCGCGTGGAAGACGTGCGGCGCCCGGCCGAGCCGCTGGTGATGAAGATCTCGCTCCGGCCGGGTGAGGGCTGCTTCGAGGATCGCGTGGCGCGGCTGCATGCGGCGCACCCGAACCTGGCAAGGCTCCACGCGCATGGACGCTGGACCCAGCCCGGCGGCGGCTTCTTCTACAGCGTCCGAGAGGACGTGCGCGGCCTGTCGCTGCCCGCTTGGGTGGAGGCGGTCAACCCCACGTTCCTGCAGATCGCCGCGCTCCTGAGCCGCCTGGGCGCGCTGCTCGACTCCATGCACGCGCGCGACACGTGGCACCGGGACCTGCACCCGAACAACATCCAGGTGCGCGAGAGCGACTCGGAGCCGGTGCTGCTGGATCTTCGCGACGGGGGCAACGAAGCGTTGGACTCGCTGCTGGCGACGCCGCTGTCTCCGGAGCTCCAGGTGTTCCGCAGCCCCGAGGCGTTGCGCTTCTTGCGCTCGAACGTGGGCCGCACGCACGCCAGCTACCGCTACCTGATCACGGATGATCTGTACTCGCTGGGCGCGCTGGCCTACTGGCTGGCGACGGGACACCCGCCGTTCTCGCCGAGCTTGGCCTCCGAGCAGCTCCACACGGCCATCGAGCTGCGGGCGCCGGTGCCGCCCTGGGAGGTGAACCCGCGCGTGCCCAAGCCGCTGGGGGCCATCATCCTCCGGCTGATGAGCAAGCTGCCCGAGGCCCGGCCCTACAGTGGCGAGTCCCTGTGCGCGGAGCTGATGGTGGCGGTGTCCGCGGGGGCCCGCTCGCTGTGGGCGAAGCGGGTGTTCGACTGTGCGAAGGACGAAGTGGGGCAGGAGGTGGTGCCTCGGTGTTTGCTGCGCCCCGAGCCTCCCTCGGTGGCGCTGCACCCGGGCCCCAAGCTGCCCCGCGTCGTGTACTTCCGCTCGCCCGCCGAGCGTCAGCCCTCGCTTGCTCCCTCACCTCCCAGCAAGCCTCGGGTGGTGGGCGGGGAGTTCGGAGGCCCTCCGGGACCCTGGTCCGGGATGATGTGAACGTGAATTTCTCGACTTGCGGGCCCTTCTCCCCCGGGTTGGGGGGCTGGCAGGCGTAGCGGCGTGCGAAACCTCTCATTAACCTGCCGGAATCCAGCGGTTGAGAGGGGGTCCTATGACTCAGGCACAGCACGCGACCGACTTGTCCTCCCCATCTCTGGCCTCCGGCGAGGCCGCCCAGCCCCTGGAGGCCTCGCCCCAGGTGTTGCCTCGCGGCGTCCTCATCCCGGAGGTACGCCCCGGGGAGGACGTGTTCGGCTACCTCCGGCGTGTCCACGGGGGCTTCGAGCTCACGCGGTACCAGCAGCTCATTGGAGCGGCGAATCCTTATAAGGAGGGGGACGAGGCCATCGGCGTGGCGGCGGCGGACGAGGTCTCCCGCGTCAACGCGCGTGCGTTGCTGTCGAACACCCGCCTGGGGGCGCTCCACGAGCACCCGCCGCTGGAGGATCGGCTCTACGCCTTCATGCTGGAGGCCCTCCAGGACGACGCCCGTGCGGCCACGGCGGATTGGACGGTGGGGCGGCTCAAGGCCTTCCTGCTGTCGGCGAGCGAGGAGGCGATCAAGGACGTCTGCCGGGGCCTGAGCAGCGATGCGATTGCCTGCGTGGTCAAGCTGATGAGCGACGCGGAGCTCACGGCGGTGGGTGCCAAGGTCTTCCACCCGTTGCCGGGCAGCAAGCTGGGCTCCCGGGGCTACCTGGGGGCGCGCATCCAGCCGAACTCGCCCACGGATCACCCGGAGGACATCCGCTGGCAGGTGTTCAACGGCTGGTCCTTCGCGGTGGGGGACGTGGTGCTGGGCACCAACCCGGTGTCCTCGGCGCCCGAGTCCGTGGCCGCGGTGGAGGCCGCGCTGCACGACGTGCTCGTGACGTTCGGGCTGCAGGATGTGATGCCCAACTGCGTGCTCTCGCACATCGACATTCAGGCGAGGGTGGAGGAGCTGCAGCCGGGCACGACGGGGATCTGGTTCCAGAGCATCGCGGGCAACGAGACGGCCAATCGGACCTTTGACGTAACGCTGGAGAAGATGCTGGAGCATGCGGCGCGGCGCACGGGCAAGTTCGGGCTCTACTTCGAGACGGGGCAGGGCGCGGACGCGACGAACGGCCAGTCCGGCGGCTGCGACATGGTGCTGCTGGAGTCGCGCAAGTACGGCTTCTCGCGGGCGCTGAAGCGGCGCGTGGCGCTGGCGCAGGTGGGCGCGGGGCGCGAGGCGGCGCCCTGGGTGCACGTGAACGATGTGGCGGGCTTCATCGGCCCGGAGGTGTTCCGCTCGCGGGAGCAGCTGGTGCGCTGCTGCCTCGAGGACATCGTCATGGGCAAACTGCACGGGCTGATGATCGGCCTGGATATCTGCTCCACGCTGCACATGGACGTGACGCTGGATGACCTGGGCTGGTGCCAGGAGCAGATCGCTCCGGCGTGCCCGGGCTACCTGATGGCGCTGCCGACGCGGAACGATCCGATGCTCAGCTACCTGACCACGGCGTTCCAGGATCACGTGCGGCTGCGGGAGAAGTTCGGCACGAAGGTCGATGACCGGATGTGGGCGTTCTTCCAGCAGCTCGGAGTGATTGACGCAGAGGGGCGGCCCACGGCGCGCTTCGGCGATCCGCGCTGGGTCTATGTGGAGTACCGCAAGCGCAAGGGAGACACGCGCTCGGAGGTGGCGCTGCTGGCCGAGGCCGAGGAGCAGATGGCCCGGGTGAGGGCGCGCAGCGTGCCGCTCGCGGTGGGCTACGGTGAGCACACGTGGGAGCTGGAGTCGAAGCTGGATCGCGAGCTCCACGGCCACTACGAGGACGCCAAGCGGGGCATCTGGACGGAGCTGACGCCGTCCTTCATCGAGGCGATTCCCCAGGCGGTGCTCTTGCGCACCCAGGCGGCGGATCGGCGCGACTACATCCTGCACCCCGTGTCGGGCGAGAAGCTGGATGCGGAGTCCGTGAGCAAGGTGGAGGCGCTCCGGGCGCGGCGGAGTGAGCGGTGCGATGTGCAGATCGTGCTCTCGGACGGGCTGGATCCGCGCTCGCTGATGGATCCGGGGCACCTGGCGCCGTTCCTGGAGGCGCTGCGCCGCGAGCTGGAGGCGGCGAACTACCGCGTGGCGCCCGAGCACCTGGTGATTCAGTCCGGGCGGGTGCGCGCGGGCTACCAGGTGGGGGAGCTGCTCTTCGGGGATGGCGCGGATGGGCTGCCTCGGGCGCTCGTCCATGTGGTGGGCGAGCGGCCCGGGTCAGGGCACCACAGCTTCTCCGCGTACCTCACGGCGCCCCCGGGCCGGGTGTGGGGCGGCCAGGGGCGGCCGGTGGATCACGACATCACGCGGGTCATCGCGGGCATCTCGGACACGAGCGTGAAGCCGGCGGATGCGGCGCGCGAGGCCGTGCGCATCCTCGGGGAGCTGTGCCGCGGCTGAGCTCCCTGGGAGGGCCGCTGAGGGTTACTTGCCCAGGGCCTTGGTGTTGGTGATGTTGAGGCCGCTCTCGGTGGCGGTGATGAACACCTCGCTGTCCGCGGGGATGGTGAGCTTGGACCGCACCTGCTTGGTGCCGAGCACGAACTTCGCTTCGACGTCGTGATCCCCCGGGGGGACGTCGCGGATGGAGACGAGCTGGGCCTGATTGGCGCCCTTGCGAACGCCATCGATGGAGATGGTGCAGTTCTTGGTGCAGCGGATGGTGAGCGTGGAAGCCCCGCCAGTGGCGGCCTTCTCCACCTTCTGCTCGCCGAGCGGGACGCGGTCGGTGATGGTCAGGCGCTTGTTGCTGTCGACCTGAGCGGTGACCTGCATGCCACCGGGGATCTCCGCGTAGCCGTTGTAGAAGGGGCGGTTGAGGAAGCCGCCGGTGGCCTCGATGCGCCGCTGCCCCGAGGGCACGTCCTTGAACTCCCAGATGTTCGACGCCTTGCGCAGACCGGCCTTGCCGTCCACGCGCACGCTGCAGTCATCCGAGCAGCGCACGGTGAGGGTGGAGTTCTCACCGGGTTTGCCCTCGGCGGGCTTGGCATCCGCGGCCTTGGCCGGCGCGGGAGGAGTGCTCTGCGCGAGGGCAGAGCTGGCGACGAGAGTGAGGAGAGCGGCAGTGAGGCGCATGGGAGCGGAGGCCTTTCGAGAAGCAGTGAGACGGTCTTGGCCTATCGTCACGTCTGGGCCCCCGTCAACCCGCGGATGGGTGCTCTTCACGGCTGAGAGAGGCTCTGGAGCGCGCAGTGCACTCCTTGTACGACCTGGCTCATGCGCCCGTAGTCCAGCGTGTCCCACGTGTCCGTAGGCTCGTGGTAGCGCGGGTTCCGGAAGAAGGCGGTGTCGGTAACCATCGCGGCGCGGTAGCCCTCGGCCTGGTAGCTCGCGTGATCGGAGAAGTCGATACCGCGGAGGCTGGTGGGGGCGCTGAGGAACTCGACTGGGAGTGAGCGCACGGCACGCATCGCCGTGGCCACTTCGCGCACCAGCCCTCCATCGCCTGTCTGCCCCACCACGGCGATGAAGTTTCCCGTGGAGGGGTAGCGCAAACGGAGCTCATCCACGGGGTAGTGCTGGCTGTCCGGCGCGTCCGTGAAGAACCCGATCGTCTCGAGAGAGAGCATGGCCCGCACCTGGGCCCCCGCCGTGCGAAGGGCTTTGGCATGTACCCGGCTGCCCATGTTTTCGGAGCGGAAGTAGGGCGGCTCTTCCAGCGTGAAGCCCACGAGCTCCACCCTCATGAGAGGTGGCTTCTGGCCGAGCAGGGTGGCCAGCTCGAGGAGGCCCGCGACACCACTGCCATTGTCATCCGCCCCGGGCCGTGGGCCCGCCGTGTCGTAGTGCGCGCCGATGACGATGCGCTCTGGTGTCTCCGGGCCGAAGCGGGCAATGACGTTGCGGTACTCCTTGCCCTCGACGTGGAAGGGCTGAAACTCCACCTGGCCGCCCGCACGCTTCAAGTGCTCGGCGAGGTACTCGGCGGCGCGGTCGAGGTTCTCGGGATGGGTGGAGTCCCGAGGGTGGAAGGTCTCGGACAAGGCACGCACGTGGGTCTGCAGGCGCTCGGGCTCCACGACTCCAGGAGTGCAGGCGGGAGGAACTGGTAGAGGCCGGAGCCACCATCATCGCAGTCCCATGAACGCCTCCCTCTTCACCCTGCTGGAACTCTCGGGGGGACACGCTATTTCACAGGGCGGAGTGTCACCTCGAGAGAGCAAGGCCCGTGCCGTGTTGTCCGGCGGGCGGGCCTGGCCAGAAAAGCGTGGTGCAGCTGAGCGATCCCGGGGATGGTTCGGGCCAGTGGCCCCGCCCTCCGGAACGGTAGGAGAGTCCGAATGACGACCGAGCTTCACGAGAAACCGCCTCCTCGCCACTTCTCGATGATCCGCACCTTCGTGCTCGCGGACTTCGTCACGCTGGGCAATGGCTTTGCGGGAGCGGGCACCATCTTGTCGGCCATGCAGTACCTGGCCACCCAGCAAGAGCGCTGGCTGTGGCTGGCGTTCGCGCTCATGCCGCTGGCGCTGGTGCTCGACTTCGCGGACGGCCGGATTGCCCGCTGGCGCTTCAAGTCCTCGCCCCTGGGGGCGGACTTGGACTCCCTGGCGGACGTCATCTCCTTCGGTATGGCCCCCGCAGCCCTGGCCTTCGCGGTGGGCATGCGCGGCGCGCTGGATGTCGCCGTACTCCTCTATTTCGTGGCCTGTGGCATCAGTCGCCTGGCGCGCTTCAATGTCACGGCCGCCCAGCTCAGCGACGGCACCGGCAAGGTGAAGTACTTCGAGGGCACGCCCATTCCGTCGAGTCTGCTCCTGGTGGCGGTGCTGGCGGTGGCCACGTGGCAGGGGCGCATCGGGGGAGGGGAGCAGATGCTCGGAGGTGTCTGGGACCTGGGACCGATGTCTTTGCACCCGCTCGTGCTGATCTACCTGCTGAGCGGCAGCGCGATGATCAGTAAGACCCTTCGTATTCCCAAGATCTGAGAAGGAGCTTCACGGCTCGGGACCACTCGAGCCTCCTGCCGGGTGCGGTTGGCCCAAACTGGTCTGACAAGCAGACCACTTCGTGCCGTTCGCTGCCGGCGGCCCCCGGCTTGTCTGCTCGGGCAAGCGAGCGTGATCCACGTTCGCCAGTGAACGGCCACCCTGGGAAAAGTGCGGTCCTTCGCGGGCACGGGGGGGAGATCCCTGGGGGTTCCCCGGGTGTGCGGTTGCTCCGCCCACCGTGGGTGCCTAGTTTCGCTACCTGATGCCGGAGCCTCTCAGAGTGGGTGAGAGGAGGCATCGGGTGGTGTGGGTCGGGTGCAGGGGGTGGGGGTGGGGACCATGAGTGGTCGGTGGGGCCTGTGGGCTCTCGTGGTGGGTCTGCTCGCCGGGTGCGCGGACCGGGAGCGTGCCTCGATGGCGGATGGCCGGCTGACGGCCACGCCCGGGGGCATCGATTTTGAGCGCGTGGCCGTGTTCGACGGCCGTGAAGCGGCCGTGACGCTGCGCAACGTGGGCCGCTCGCGCATCGAGGTGAGCGACGTCTGGGTGGAGGGGCCCGAGGGCCAGTACGTGGCCAGCTTCGCTCATGAGGGGCCGCACAGCCTCCAGCCGGGCAGCGAGTGCGGGATGAAGGTCCGCTTCGCGCCGCTGGAGCCGGGCACTCTGCCGGCCACGCTCGTCATCCGCTCGGACGCCAAGCGCGAGCCCATCCTCCGGATTCCCCTGCGTGGTGCGGGCGTGGACGCCTGGGCGCGCGTGTCTCCGCGGAAGCTGGACTTTGGCCGCATCGAGGCCGAGTCCTCGAAGACGCTGACGGTGACGCTGGAGAATCCCACGGACCTGCCGGTGGAGGTGTCCGCCCGGCTGGTGGGCCAGGACAAGGACGAGTTCACCACGGCCACGGTGACGGTGGGCGCCAACGAGCGCCGCGAGCTGCCGCTGACGTTCAACCCGGTGAAGGTGGGGCGCAAGAGCGTGGCGCTGGCGGTGGCGCCGTGCCGTGGCTGCGCGGACGTGCCGGTGCAGGTAGTGGCCGAGGCGCTGGATCGCGCCGTGGTCGCCGAGCCTCCCGAGCTGGACTTCGGGGGCGTGCCCATCGACAAGGACAAGCGGCTGATGGCGCGCATCCACAACATCAGCACCGAGCCGATGACGGTGTCCCAACTGGAGCTGGCGGGGACGGATGCCTCGTTCAGCCACGCCGCCGCCGCGGACTTCCCGCTGGTGCTCCAGCCGGGCGAGGTGCGCGAGTGGGAGCTGCGCTACAGCCCCGGCCACATGGGCCCGGCGGAGGATACCGCGCGCTTCCACGTGGTGAGCAAGCGCAACCCGGTGACGCCGGTGAGTCTGATGGGCCACGGTGGCGCGGCGGAGCTGTGCGTGTCTCCGGTGGCGCATGACTTCGGAGCGCAGCCGCTCGGCTCGAAGACGACGGTCGTGGTCAACATCAAGAACTGTGGCTCGGAGAACGGCGGGCCGCTGAAGCTCACGAGCCTGGAGTTCCAGCCCGACCCCTCTGGGCCGGGGCAGTTCACCACCTCGCCGCTGGCGACGCCGTACACGTTGGCGCCTGGCCAGGAGGTCAACCTCAAGGTCTTCTACGAGCCCACGCGCGAGGGCGATGCCACCGGCGCGCTGATGCTCACGACCAACGCCTTCAACGCGGGCACGGTGCAGCTCGACTTCCACGGTACGGCGGAGCGTCACGCGCCCTGCGACCTTGCCATCACCCCGCTGGCGGTGAACTTCGGCACGGTGCCGCCGAACCGGGGTTCGGTGCTGGGCGTGAAGGTGGAGAACCGCGGGTACGATCTGTGCGCGGTGAAGAACATCCGCCTGCGCGATGACGGAGGCGGTGTGTTCCGCATGCCGGGCCGAGAGCTGGATGGCCTGATCATCCACCCGGGCAACTGGTTCAGCTTCCAGGTCGCCTTCAATGCGCCGGCCTCGGGGGGCTCGTTCCTGGGCTCCGTGCAGCTGGAGCAGGCGGATCCCGCCAACCCGCTGGTGCTGGTGCCCCTGCAGGCGCACTCGCAGAGCGCGTGCCTGGTGCCCACTCCGCGCTTCGTGGACTTCGGCATCGGGCGCAGGGACTGCCCGCCGGCGCCTCGCCAGGTGAACTACATCAACGCGTGCGCCAGTCCGATCACCGTATCGGGGGTGCGCCTGGGGGCGGGGACCACGGACAGCGAGTTCCACATCCGCTCGGTGCCCGCGCCGCTGCCGCGCCTGCTGCAGCCGGGCGAGGCCTTCACCACCGAGGTGGAGTACTACGCCCAGGTGACGGGCATGAACCTGTCGCCCCTCTTCGTGGACTCGAGCGATCTGCCCGAGCCGCTGCTCGTCTCGCTGGTGGGCGAGTCCTCCGAGCGCGTGGACAAGACGGACACCTTCGTCCAGCAGGACGGCGCCAAGGTGGACGTGCTCTTCGTGGTGGACAACACCGCGTCCATGGTCGAGGAGCAGCCCCGGTTCATCAACGCGCTGCCAGCCTTCGTGAGCACGGCCCTGGACAAGAAGGTGGACCTGCACGTGGCGGTGACGACCACTGGCATCAAGGCGGAGTCGAACTCCTGCCCGGGTGGGGCTCAGGGCGGTGAGTCTGGCCGCTTCTTCCCGGTGGACAACAGCCGCCAGCGCATCCTCACGCACCAGACGCCGGACCTGGCCAACAAGCTCCAGGGCAACGCCCAGGTGGGCCAGTGCGCCTCGGTGGAGCAGGGCTTCGAGGCGGTGCGCCGCGCCCTCTCGGACCCGCTCGTGAGTGGGGCGGATGATCCGCGCACGCCAGCGCCCAATGACGGTAACGCGGGCTTCCTCCGCGACGAGGCCGCGCTGGTCGTCGTCTTCGTGGGAGACGAGGACGACCACTCGCCGGACAGCGTGGACACCTACGTCCGCTTCCTCCAGAACAAGAAGGGCGAGTTCCAGCCTCAGCGCATGACGATCTACGCCATCGCGCCCACCGAGGCAGCCTGCGCCACTGCGGGCGGCGTGGGCACCCGGTACGCCGAGGCTGCCACGCGCACGGGGGGCGAGGTCGTCTCCGTGTGCGCCGCGGACTACGCTCCCTTGCTCCGCAACGTGGCGAACAAGGCCTTCTCTCCGCAGGACCGCTTCCCGCTGAGCGAGCTGCCGGATCCTGGCTCGGTGTCCGTGCGAGTGAACGGCTCGCCCGTCACCACCGGCTGGAGCTACGACGGAACCACCAACAGTGTCCTCTTCTCGCCGGGGCCTGCTCCCGGCGCCAGGGTGGAGATCGCCTACCGCCGCGCCTGCCAGTAAACGGTCGCGGGGACTCGCAAAGGCCCAATTTTCAGGCCCCAAACAGGGGATGTCGGCCCCAGGTGCTACAGGGCTGCATCAGCCTGTTTGGATGACCAGAAAATTGGAGGACCCCACGTGCTGAGTACCCTGAGACCGTCCCTGCCGCAGCCGAGGAGGCGTCTGGTGAGTACCCGTCAGCACAAGCAGCCCCTGTCCCCCGAGCCCAGCGCCCCCGCGCGCCGCTCGGGTCCTGGGCTGCGTGTCATCCGTGGCGAGGGGCAGCGCCGCCCAGATGAGCCGCTCACCTCCCGGGATGCCGTGGCCCGCGTCCTCATGGAGGCCGGGGCGGACCTGCTACTGCGGCGCATCTCCCCGCAGCGGGCCTCTGAGATTGAGCGCCAGGTCGACCGGGCGCTGGACCTGTTCGACCGGGTAGACGCCAATCCCCTGGTGTTGCCGGTGCTCCGCCGCCACCTGGACGCCCTGGATGCCCTCATGAGGGAGACCCGGGAGATCCGTCCGGCCCGCCGGGGGGGTTGAGCGCCCGGCCCCTGGCTTGCCGGGGCCTCCCTGCCTGAATGGTGAATCAGGGGTTTGACCCCCCCCGCAGTGCCGCTTACGCTCCGGCTCTCCGTAAGCCTGGGCCTCCCCCGCGGCGGTGCCGTTGGGGGGGCAGACCGTGTCACTCGAGAACTACGGCAACTACCAGCTGCTCAAGCGGCTCGCCACGGGCGGGATGGCGCAGATCTACCTTGCGCGCCGTAAGGGGCCCGAGCCTTCCGAAGACCTGGTGGTCGTCAAGCGCATCCTTCCGCACCTGGGCGAGAACAAGGAGTTCGTCCAGATGTTCCTGGACGAGGCCAAGATCGCCGCGCGGCTGGCGCACCCCAACATCGTCGCCATCTACGACTTGGGGGCTCAGGACGACAGCTTCTTCATCGCCATGGAGTACATCCACGGCGAGGACGTGCGGCGCATGAGCAAGCGCGCCGCGGCCCAGGGGCTGGAGCTGCCGGTGGAGCTGGCGTGCCGGATCGTCTCCGACGCATGCGCGGGCCTGGACTACGCGCACAAGAAGACGGACCCCTCGGGCAAGCCGCTGAACATCGTCCACCGGGACGTGTCGCCGCAGAACATCCTCGTGTCCTTCCGGGGCGAGGTGAAGGTGGTGGACTTCGGTATCGCCAAGGCGGCGGACCAGGCCACGGTGACGCGCTCGGGCGTGCTCAAGGGCAAGTACTCGTACATGTCCCCGGAGCAGGCTGCTGGCCAGCGGGTGGACTGCCGCAGTGACGTGTTCGCGCTGGGCGTGGTGCTCTACGAGCTGATCACCAACACGCGCCTGTTCAAGCGCTCCAGCGACATGCAGACGCTGTCGGCGGTGGCCGAGTGCCACGTGACGCCGCCCTCCCAGGTCAACCCGCGCGTGCCGAAGGCCCTGGATCCCATCGTCATGAAGGCGCTGGCGAAGGAGCCGGACGCGCGCTACTCGGAGGCGCTCCAGCTCCAGACGGAGCTGGAGGGGTGGCTGCGTTCGCAGAAGGGGGCAGCCCTGGACGCGCTCGCGGGGTTCCTGCGCGAGGTGTACGCGGATCGGCTCGCGCGCGAGCAGCGCTCGGGCGGCATCGTGGTGGAGGACGAGCCTCCCACCACCGGCCAGCGCACGGCCGTGGGAGGCCACCGCCGCTCCGGGGGCCATCTTCCCCCCGTGTCCTCGAGGGAAGTGACCCGGGCGGATCGCGGCGAGCCCGTGGGGTCCACCGCGGAGCCCGAGGCCGAGGTGACGGATCCCACCGCCCAGCAGCGCCCCATGCGCAACGGGCGCAGCAGTGACCTCCGCCGCGAGCTGGACGCGGAGCGCCAGCGCCCGGAGCGCCCCGAGCGCCCCGAGCGCCCCGAACGCCACAGCCCGAGCTCCCGGCCCGCGATGGCGGCGGTCCCCCCCCCGAGTCCCGACTTCGCCGAGATGCCGACGCAGGCGCTGGATGAGCCCTCGCTGGCGCTGTCGATGACGGGGACGACCCAGGCCCCGCGCCGTCAGCGGGGGCGCCGCCGGCTGCCGGCGATCGTGGCCACGGTGGTGTCGGCGGTGGTGGCGCTCCTGGCGCTGTGGTTCTTCCTGCGGTCCGAGCCGCCTCCGCCCCCGGCCCAGGTCCGGCTGGACACAGTGCCTTCCGGCGCCAAGGTCACGTTTGACGGCAAGGCGCTCCCGGGTATCACGCCGCTGACGTTGCCCGCGATGCCGGCGGGGACCTACCAGGTGGTGGTCTCCCGCGAGGGCTACGAGGAGGTGCGCGCCTCGGTGGCGGTGCCCGAGGCGGGGACGCTGGCGCTCGCGCCGCTGAGCCTCAAGGCCCTTCCTCCGAAAGAGCCCCCGCCCCAGGCCAAGCCACCTCAGCCCAAGCCGGCCGAGACGAAGCCCCCCGAGGTGGTGACGCCCACGCCCACGCCTCCGCCTCCCGCGCCGGAGACCGTGTTCGTGAAGCTCAGGCTGGAGACGCAGCCAGTGGTGGCGACGATCTTCGTGGATGGGGAGGAGCGGGGCCTCTCGCCGCAGGTGGTGGAGGCCAAGGCCGAGCAGGAACTGGCAGTGAAGGTGACGGCTCCGCAGTACCGGGCCTTGGAGCAGAAGGTGAGGGTGAAGGCGGTCCCCTCGCAGGTGGAGGTCCTCAAGCTCGAGCCGCTGGCCAAGCCGGCGCCCAAGCCCCCTCCGCCTCCGCCGGAGCCTGTTGCGGCCAAGGCGATGGTGCGCTTCGCGGTGACGCCGTGGGCGGAAGTGACTTGCAACGGCCGGAACCTGGGCACCACTCCGTTCCAGGACGTGTCGATGCCGGTGGGCACCTACCAGTGCAAGTTCTACAACCCGGATCTGGGGCGGACGATCAGCCGCAGCATCGAGGTGCGGAGCACGCCGCTCAACACCGTGAAGGTGAAGTTCTAGCCATGGGTGGGAAGGGCTCGTGACGCTCCCGGCAGGCGCCCAGATCGGCAAGTACATCGTCCGCAAGAAGCTCGCCGAGGGAGGGATGGCGGAGATCTACCTCGCCACCTCGCAGGGCGCGGAGGGCTTCGAGAAGGAAGTCGTCATCAAGCGGATCCGCTCCTTCATGGCGAGCGATCCCAACTTCGTGGACATGTTCATCGCCGAGGCCCGGCTCGCCTCGCGGCTCAACCACGCCAATGTGGTGCAGATCTTCGACTTCGCCAAGCACGAGGACACGTACTACCTGGCCATGGAGTACGTGCGCGGCTGCACGCTTGCGGATCTGCGCAAGAAGTCCAAGGATCTGCTGGAGTCCATGCCGCCGGTGCTCGTGGCGCACATGGGCGCGGAGGTGGCCCGCGGCCTTCACTATGCCCACCGGCTCAAGGTGAACGGCGAGCCGCTGTTCCTCGTCCACCGTGACGTCACTCCGCAAAACGTCCTTATCTCGTTCGATGGGGCGGTGAAGCTCACGGACTTTGGCATCGCCAAGGCGGGCAACAAGCTGACCTCGCCCGGCATGCTCAAGGGCAAGTTCGCGTACATGTCGCCCGAGCAGTCTCGCGGCGAGAACGTGGACGTCCGCACGGACGTGTTCGCGCTGGGCATCGTCCTCTGGGAGATGCTCACGGTTGGCCGGCTGTTCGATGGCGACTCGGACCTGGCCGTGCTGCGCGCCGTGCAGCAGACCCAGATCCACACCCCGTCCCGTCTGAACCCGGACGTCCCCGAGGAGCTGTCCGCCGTGGTGATGAAGGCGCTCGAGCGCGACCCGGAGGCCCGCTACCAGACTGCGGGCGAGTTCGAGCGGGCGCTCGCCCAGTTCGTGCTGAACCACGCCCAGTCGCCGGATGACACGGACGTGGCGTCCTTCGTGCGCCGGGTCTACATCGGCATACTGCCCTCGGCGCAGGCCCTGCCCGCGGTGGTGGTGCCGGATCGCACCGAGCAAGCGAGGGCCGCCGCGAGGGCCGCCGCGAGGGCCGCCGGGCCTCATGTCGGCGACGAGCCCGTGCCGCCTGGGTCCACCTCCTTACAGCCCGATCCCCGAGGGAGCAGCCGCTCGACGGGCGGCGGCGGGCAGGGGAGTGCTCTGGAGCTCTCTCCCGATGAGGATGTTCACGCGTCCACGCACATGCTGCCCCCGCGCGTGAATACGTCCAGCAAGGCCATGCCTGCGGTGGAAGTGGACGCGGACATCGCGGCGGAGCCTCCCCGTTACGAACGGACCGTCTCGCTCTCGGTCAAGGCCTTCTCCGCGCCTGCCGAGGCGCCTCCTCCCGCCAAGGCCTCCAACTCCCGGCGCATGGGGATGTGGATCGGGCTTGGCGTGGTGGGCCTGCTTGCCGCCGTGGGCGTCGGCTCCCTGTTCAGCTCGCGGCAGAAGCCCACCGAGCCCACCGTCAGTGCGGCTCCCAACGTGCCCACCCAACCTCCGTCTTCGCCAGGGCCTTCCCACGAGCCCTCCACGCCTCCTCCGTCCGCGGGCCCGCAGACCGCCGAGCCGGCCGCGAACCCTGGCGTCGTGGCGGCACCGCCTCCCGCGAACACGGCCCCAGTTCCAGCCCCAGCTCCGGCCCCAGCCCAGAATCCCCCGGTGGCCGAGACGGCCCCGGCGAAGCCTGCCTCGGTGAAGGGCAGCCTCACCGTCCGGGCCATGCCGTACGCCACCGTCGTGGTGAACGGCCGCTCGTACGGGGAAGTCCAGGGCAAGAAGATCATCAAGCTGGACCCGGGCAGCTACAAGCTGGAGTTCCAGCACCCGAGGGGCACCAAGACGGAGCGCTTCATTCTTGAGCCCAACGGCACGGTCAGCCTGGAGTTCAACGCCGGCCGCTGAGCGCTCGCCCTTCGCTGAGCGCTCGCCGTTTTTCACCCTCTTGCTTCGACGCTTGAGCCGCTGACGGCCCGGGATCCGCCCTCCGTCCGGTAGCTCTGTCAATTTTTTAACGGTTCGTCTCGGGCCTTTCCTGCTTGACAGGTGCTGCCGTGTTCTGGCACTCAATGTCGTATCTTCAGTATCCTATATTGAATGGAAGCAATGGAACTGCTGGGTCCCGAGGAGATTGAGCGGATCGAGCGCGACCACGCCGGTGGCTTACCGGTTCGCGCAATCCTCGAGATCTTTCGGCCCCGGGGCGTGCAGCTCTCGGAGGCGACGTTTCGGAAGTACGTCCAGGCAGGGCTGCTGCCGCGCAGCCGCCGCGTGGGCCGCAAGGGCAAGCACCAGGGGAGCCGTGGCCTCTACCCGGTGGAGTCCGTTCGGCGCATCAACGCCATCAAGAAGATGATGGCCGAGGGGCACACGCTGGAGGACATCAAGCGGTCGTTCCTCTTTCACCGCAACCACATTGACCAGCTGGAGCGGGATCTGGCTTCAGTGTTGGATGGGTTCCAGTCAGAGCTGGGAGGCCGTCCGTTCGGCGGGGACCACCGGCGGACGCTGGAGGACGAGCTGGGCGCCCTGAGGCGCCGGGCGCAGGATTTGGTCCGGGACGTGGCACGTCTGGGCAGTGCCGTCACCGCGCGCGGAGACGAAACGCCCGATTCGCAATAGGATGCTACAGGCCTGGACAACCGGATAGATTGGGCACATTCGGAGGGGACATGTCGGAAGTGAAGCAGCTTCAGGGCGAGGAGGGGGCGGAGGAGGGCGGGGAGGAGGGACAGTCGGCGGAGCGCCGCCGGTCGAAGACCATGTCGCGCAAGGAGATGGCGCGAGACCTGCGCCGTCGGCGGCTGGCCGGGCAGGTGGACCCCGAGGAGGGGGAGCTCCTCAAGACAATTGACTCGCAGCGGCCGCGCACCCGCGCCGACTGCGTGAACGGGCCGCGTCCGTGCCTGTTCGTGTCGTGCAAGCACAACCTCTACCTGGATGTGAACCCGGAGACGGGCTCCATCAAGCTCAACTTCCCGGACAAGGAGATCTGGGAGCTGGAGCACACCTGCGCCCTGGACGTGGCGGAGAAGGGTGGAATCACGCTCGAGGAGGTGGGGGAGATCATGAACCTCACCCGCGAGCGCATCCGCCAGGTGGAGACGCGGGGCCTGATGAAGCTGCGCGAGGCCACCGAGGCCGAGCCGCCGGTTTCCGCCCGCAAGCCCTGAAATTCCGGGAGCTGGTGAGGAAGCGATGCCCTGCGGGGTGCGTTGACACCCCCGGGGGCGGTTGCTAACAGAGCCGCCTCCCTTCACTGAGAGGCGACTCCCCAGTGCTGGCTCTCCTCAGCGTCTCCGACAAGCGCGGCCTGGTCCCATTCGCACAGGGTTTGGTGCGGCGCGGCTTCCGGCTCCTCTCCACCGGTGGCACGCTGGCCGCCCTCCAGGCCGCGGGTGTCCCCGCAACCAAGGTCTCCGAGCACACCCAGAGCCCCGAGATTCTCGGCGGCCGGGTGAAGACGCTCCACCCCCGCATCCACGGCGGCCTTCTCGGGCGGCTGGAGCGGGAGGAGGACCGGGCGGAGATGGCGGCCCACGGCATCGAGCCCATCTCCCTCGTGGCAGTGAACCTCTACCCCTTCCGGCAGACGGTGGCCTCCGGCGCCAGTGAGGCCGAGGTCATCGAGCAGATCGACATCGGCGGGCCCGCCATGGTGCGCGCGGCGGCGAAGAACTCGCGGCATGTGACGGTGGTGGTGGACCCGGACGACTACGATGCGGTGCTCGCCGAGCTGGAGAAGTCCGGCGGGGTGGGGGACGAGACGCGCCGCAAGCTGATGCGCAAGGCGTTCGCGCATACGGCGGCGTATGACGCGGCCATCGCAGGGTGGCTCGCGGGCCAGGCGCAGGAGCCTTTCCCCGAGGAGCTGTCGCTGCCCTTCCGCAAGGCACAGGGCCTGCGCTACGGCGAGAACCCGCACCAGCGCGGCGCGTTCTACCGGGAGCATTCCGCGCCCTCCGAGCCCTCCGTGGCCTTCTCCAAGGTCCTCCAGGGCAAGGAGCTGTCCTACAACAACATCCTGGATCTGGATGCGGCGCTCGGGCTCGTCCTCGAGTTCCCCGAGCAGCCCTGCGCCATCATCATCAAGCACAACACCCCGTGCGGTGTGGCGGTGGACTCGGAACTGGAGAGGGCCTACCGCACGGCGCGCGCGGCCGACGAGGTGTCCGCCTTTGGTGGCATCGTGGCCCTCAACCGCGAGGTGGATGAGGCCTGCGCCAAGGCCCTGGCGGAGACGTTCCTCGAGGCCATCATCGCCCCCACGTACTCGGCCGCCGCGCTCCAGGTCCTGAGCGCCAAGAAGAACCTGCGGCTGCTAGAGGCCGGGCCCGCGTTGGCCTCGCCGCAGGCCCGTCCCCGGGTGCAGTTGGATGCACGCAGCGTGTCAGGCGGCCTGCTCCTGCAGGACAAGGATGCGGCCGAGCCGCCTCTCGAGTGGAAGATCGTCACGAAACGCCACCCCACGGCCGAGGAGGAGAAGGCCCTCTGCTTCGCCTGGAAGGTGTGCAAGCATGTGAAGAGCAACGCCATCGTTTTTTCCTCAGGAGACCGGCTGCTGGCCGCTGGCGGCGGGCAGACAAGCCGGGTCGACTCGGTGAAAATCGCCGCAGGGCGCGGTGGACCGGCCCTCAAGGGCAGCGCCGTGGCCTCGGATGCCTTTTTCCCCTTCCGGGACGGACTCGATGAGGCCGCCCGGGCCGGGGCTACCTGCGTCATCCAGCCTGGCGGCTCGGTCCGGGACGCGGAACTCATCGCCGCCGCCGATGAACATGGACTGGCGATGGTACTGACGGGAGTGCGACACTTCCGGCACTGAAACCATGCGGATCGTCTGCCAAAAATGTGCGGCTGCCTACGCGATTGATGATCGGCTGATCTCGCCGAAGGGGGTTCGTGCGCAGTGCCCCCGATGCCGTCACCTTCAGCTCGTCAAGCGGGAGGCCGTAGGCCCTCCTCCCGAACCCGTCGCGCCCGCAGCGCCTGCGCCTCGCGCCGCTCCTCAGTCCGCGCCTCGCGCTGCTTCTCCTTCTCACCCCACGGCCGGTAGCTCCGCGCTGGCGGCGGATCTCTTCAACGATCTGACCGCGCCGGAGACCGCTTCGCTGCCGCCGGATCCCCTGTTCGATGGGATCATGTCCCCTCCGCCCGTCGCCGAGCCGCCCCAGGGGAGCGGGGATCCCCTCCTCGACTTCCTCGGGCCGCCTCCGGAGGCCCCGCCTCCTCCCGTGGCGGAAGCGCCGCGCCGTGTCACGAACCCGAGCATGGCCGCCGCGGCTGGGCCCGCTCCCCAGTCCTTCCGGCCTCCGCCTCCCGCGCCTGCTCCCGCTCCGGCGCCGGTTCAGGCCCCCGCCTCGTGCCGCGAGTGCGGCAATCCGCTCCCCGATCCTTTTGATCAGGCGATCGGAACCTGCGAGGACTGCCGGAACAAGCAGGCAGCGCCTCCTCAGGAGCCGCCTCCGGAGGCTGCTGCTGCCCCGGAGCGGTCGTCCTCGGCGGTGAACTTCGATTTGCCTCCGCTCGAGTCCATCGACATGTCCGGTGTCGCCTCGGAGGCGCCGGCGCTGACGCTCGAGCCTCGCAGCGGTGTCCGCTCCTCTCCACCTCGGTCCGCTACCTCGGGAGTATCCGGGCCGCAGTCCGCGCAGCCGTTGAAGATGCGCACCGCGGGCTCGGGCGCGGGAGGCATCCTCAAGGCCGTCCTGGTGGTGGTGCTGTTGCTCGCCGTGGGCGGAGGGGCTGGGTACTACTTCCTGGTGATGAAGCCCGAGGCTGAGACGATCGCGCAGCCCGCGCTGCCGCCCGCTCCGGCTCCCATCCCCCCAGCGATCAAGGCCGTGTTGCCGCGTTGGGAGCTGAAGCACCTCGATCTCGCCGGCAGCAGCGTGGAGCGCCTGGAGGAGGGCGCCAAGCTGCTCGCCAAGGACCAGCGCTCCGCCTACGCGGAGGCGGAGGAGTCCTTCCAGCAGGCCCTGTTGATCGAGCCGCGCAGTGATGCGGCCATCGCTGGCTATGTCCAGGCGGTTGCACTGGGGCGCGGCACCACCGTCGACAAGGCCACCTTTGACGAGGCGCTTTCGCTCGTCGAGGCCTCCGAGGAGCGTGCGGGCCGCACGCCCGCGCTGCTGCTGGCGCACGCCAACCTGCTGCTGTGCCGCCCCAACGACGCCCCGCTGGTGGAGCAGGCCCGAGCTCTCGCGGAGGAGGCGCTCGGCAAGGGCATCGATCAGGAGAAGGCCGAGGCGCACCTGGTGCTCGGCCGCGCGTATGTGAAGACATCGGGAGGACTGGCCAACCAGCACTTCGACGATGCGCTCGCCCTGAATCCCACGCTCCAGCGCGTGGAGTACCATCGGGCCCTCGCCAATGAGGCCGCGGGCTCCTACTCGCTGGCCATCGCGGCGCTCAAGTCGCGCCTGGAGAAGGATCCGGAGCACTGGGACAGCCTGTCCACCATGGCTCGCATCTACCTGGAGGTCGGTGAGGTGGAGCAGGCGCGCAAGCTCTTCGAGGCTCGCGTGAAGGCCCAACCTCAGAACGTGCGGCTGCTGCTGGCCCTGGCCGTGATGCGCTACCAGGTGGATGGCAACGCCCCGGTTGCGGTCCGGGATCTGCGGGCGCTGCTGCGGAACCGTCAGAAGTACTCGGATCGGGACATCGCCGAGATCCTCGTGCACCTCTCGGCCGCCGAGCGCATGGCGGGCAATATGGACGCCGGGGTGAAGGCGGCCGAGGAGGCCGTGGGGCTCGTGAAGGATCTGGCAGCGGGTCACCTGCAACTGCTGCTGGCCGCCCTGGCGCGCGGCGATGCCGCGAAGGCCGCCGCGAATCTCCCCGCCATCCAAGGCAAGATCGAGGACCCTTCGCTCGAGAAGCTGCTCGAAGGCCGGGTGCGGCTGGCGGAGAAGAAGCCCGCCGAGGCCCAGGCGCTCTTCCAGGAGGCCGTGAAGCTGGACTCGCGCCGCCATGACGCGCTGCTGTTGTCCGCGATCGCCGCCGCCCAGGCCGGCCACCGGGATGATGCGTTCCGGACCTTCTTCCAGGTGCTTCAGTCGGATCCCGAGCGGCTCAACCCGCGGCCGGTGACGACCCTCTACTTCGTGCGCCCGGGTGAGACGCTGGCCGGGATGAACGGCTCCGTGGAGGTGCTGTCGACCAGCCGGGAGGACGTCTCCGGGCCGCTGTACGAGGGGCTCCTGCTCTTCCACCTGGGCGATCGCGCGGGCGCGGAGCGCGAGCTCAAGGCCGTGCTGGAGCTGGATCCCAGCAACGCGGGCGCAGCGGCTTACATGGCGCTGCTGTCGCTGCAGCGGGGTGACGCGGCCAAGGCGCGCACCTTCGCCACGCGGGCAGTGGCGGCGGGACGGCAGATGCCGATCGCACACCTGGCCAACGGGCTGGCCCTGGTCGCATCCAAGCAGGTGGAGCCCGCCAAGCGCTCGCTGCGTGACGCACTCAACCTGGCCCCCGCGCTGCTGTCGGCCGAGGTGAAGCTGGCCGAGCTGGAGGTGGCCTCTAATAAGGAGGCGGCCCAGGCGCGGCTCTTGAAGGTGTTGGGGCTGGACTCCTCTTACCTGTCCGCCAAGCGGTTGCTCTTCATCACGGATCAACGGGGGTGATGTGCGGGTTCTTCTCCTCGGCTCGGGGGGCCGCGAGCACGCGCTCGCATGGAAGCTGGCACAGAGCCCCCAGCTCTCGGCCTTGCTGTGTGGCCCTGGGAATCCGGGCACCGCGAAGCTGGGGCGCAACGTCCCGCTGAAGGCGGATGCCCCAGACGCGGTGGCGGCACTGGCCCGGCAGGAGCGGGTGGATCTCGTCGTCGTCGGGCCCGAGGCCCCGCTGGTCGCAGGCGTGGCGGATGCGCTCGCGGCGGAGGGGATTCCGTGCTTCGGGCCCGTGGCGGCCGCAGCCCGGCTGGAGGGCTCCAAGGCTTTCGCCAAGGAGGTCATGGCCGAGGCCGGTGTGCCCACGGCGGACTTCCAGGTCTTCACGGACGTGGCGGCGGCCGAGGCCTACGCCGTGGCGCAGGGGCGCATCGTCGTGAAGGCGGATGGCCTGGCCTCGGGCAAGGGCGTCATCGTCGCACCGGATGCGGAGTCAGCGCGGGCGGCGGTGCGCGCTGTGGCGGCCATGGGCACCGCGGGCCAGCGGATGGTGCTGGAGGAACTGCTCGAGGGCGAGGAGGTCTCCGTCATCGCCCTGTGCGATGGGGAGCGGTACGTGCTGCTGCCTCCCGCGCAGGACCACAAGCGGGTGGGTGAGGGGGACACGGGCCCCAACACGGGCGGCATGGGCGCGTACTGCCCGGTGCCGTTCTTCTCTCCCGAGGCGCTGGCGCAGGTGGGCGAGCGCGTCATTGCGCCCATGCTCGAGGTGATGCGCAAGCGTGGAGCTCCGTTCAAGGGCGCGCTCTACGCGGGGCTGATGCTGACGCGCAATGGGCCCAAGGTGCTGGAGTTCAACGCGCGCTTCGGAGATCCGGAGACGCAGGTGCTGATGCTCCAGCTGGGGGAGGATCTGCTGCCGCTGCTGGACGCCTGTGCGCGCGGCCGGCTGGAGCCGCGGCCGCTGACGCTGGCGCCGGGGGCCTCGGTGGGCGTGGTGCTGGCGGCCGAGGGCTATCCGGAGACGCCTCGGCGCGGCCAACGCATCCAGGGATTGGAGGCCGTGCCCTCGGGGGCTTCGGTCTTCCTGGCGGGGGTGGATGAGAAGGACGGGGCTCTGCTCACCTCGGGTGGCCGTGTGATGACGGTGTGCGCTCGCGGCAAGGATCTGGTGGAGGCGCGGGAGCGTGCCTACGCCGCCATCTCGGGACTGCGCTTCGAGGGCATGCACTTCCGCCGGGACATTGGCGCGCGAGGGCTGCGCGCAGCCCCGTGAAGCTGCTCGCGCGCTACCTGCTGAAGGAGCTGATCGTCCCCCTGGTGGTGTGGGTGGCGTTCCTGTTCCTGCTGCTCTTCGTGATGCAGTTCCTTCGCGGCACCGAGGTGCTGCTGGGCTCGGCGGTGACGCTCGGGGACATCGGGCAGCTCATCCTCTATCTGGCGCCGCACTTCCTGGTGATGGCGCTGCCCATCGCGTTCCTGCTGGCCATCCTGCTCGGGCTGGGGCGGCTGAGCGAGGACCGGGAGCTGGTGGCGCTCCAGGCCTTGGGCATCAGTCCCACGCAGCTTCTGGCGGGCCCGCTGGCCATCGGCGCGTTGCTGGCCGGGCTCATGCTGTTGCTGACCTTCACGGGCGAGCCGTGGGGCATGTCCGCAGTGAGGGATCTGGTCGCCGACGTCATCAAGAAGAACGTGGCGGGGGACGTGAAGTCCGGCGTCTTCTACGAGGACCTGAGCGACCTGACGCTCTACGCGGAGCGTGTGGAGGGCAAGGGCGAGCGATGGACGCACGTGCTGCTGCATGATGATCGCGAGCCGTCCTCGCCGCTGCTGGTGCTGGCCCAGACGGGGCGGCTGACCACGGGCGGAGGCGAGGAGGGACTGCGGCTGTCGCTGAAGGAGGGCGAGGTGCACCGCGCCAACCGCTCCACGTCCGACTACAGCCTGCTGCGCTTCGAGCAGGGGGAGATCTCCGTGGGCCTGGGTGGCTCGGTGAACCGCAAGAACCGGTTCCGCTCGCCCAAGGAGGAGATGACGCCCGGGGAGCTGCTCCTCGCGGCGGAGGAGGCCGAGAAGAGCGGTGGCGATCCGCGCCCGTTCCTCATGTCGCTCCACAACCGGCTGGGCAATGCGCTGGCGCCCCTGGCCTTCGCGCTGCTGGCGACGCCGCTGGCCATCGGGCGGCGGCAGGCGGGGCGGGCGTGGGGCTACCTGCTGACGCTGAGCGGGTACGTGCTCTTCTACCTGCTGAGCCGCGCCTTCGAGCAGATGGGCCAGCAGGGCAAGCTGCCGGTGGTGGTGGCGGGGCAGCTGACCAACGTCATCTTCGTCGTGATCGGTGTGTTTGCGATGTGGCGGGTGAGCCGCTCGGGGACGGTGCGGTGAGGACCACGCTCTTCTTCTACGTGATGCGCACGTACCTGAAGTCCGTGGTGGGCATCCTCGCCGCCGTGCTGACGGTGTTCCTGGTGGTGGACTTCGTGGACCGCGCCCGCTCCTACACCGGTGAGGGCTGGGTGTGGGGCGTGCTGGAGCTGTATGCGAACAAGGCCCTGGTGGCCACGCAGCAGTTGGGCCCGGCTGCGCTGCTCCTGGCTGCGGGAGTGTCGGTGTCCGCGCTCCGCAAGCGAGGAGAGGTGACGGCCCTGCGCGCGCTGACGTTCGGGCCCGGGGCGCTCTACGTGCCCATTGGCCTGTGCGCGATGGCGGTGTGCCTGGGGCTCATCTCCTTCGACGAGCAGGTGGTGGTGAGGGCCAGCCGGCGCGTGGATGAGATCACCACCCAGCGCTTCAACCGGTGGGGAGACTGGCGGCTCTACTACACGCCAAAGCAGTGGTTCCGGCGCGGCGAGCATGTCTTCTTCCTGCGCGCGGGCAGCGCCGAGGAAGGGTTCCGGGACGTGGCCATCCTGACCCTGACGCCCTCGTTCAAGCTCGCGCGCCGGCTGGACGCGGAGGCCATGTACCCGGTGAAGGGGACGCGGTGGCGGCTTACGGGCATCGTGGAGCGCACGTTCTCGCCGGATGGACGGACCCAGGTTCAGAACAAGGAGGAGGGCGAGTACGACCTGGGTGTGCCGTCGAACTCGTTCCGAATCCGTCCGGGACGCCCGGAGCAGATGCGCTCCGCCGAGCTTCGCGAGCAGATCGTCGCGCGCGCGGAGCTGGGGCTGGCCTCGCTTCAGTATCAGCTGACGCTGCACAACCGGTTTGCCTACCCGATGGCGGGCTTCCCGGCGGCGTTGCTCGCGGTGGGTTTGGCGCTGCGGCCAAATCGGAGGGGACACCTGACGGCGGCGATCGTCGAGGGCCTGCTCATCGCCGTGGCGATGTGGGGCCTGATGGTGGTGTGCCGGACGCTGGTGATGACGGAGCGGCTGTCACCCGGTGTGGCGGCGTGGCTGCCGGCGGTCGTGCTGAGCTTGGCGGCTGGGGGGCTCTGGATGCGTCGCGAGGGGTTGCTGCAGTGGCCTCGGCGGCGGGCGCTGGCGAGCACCACGCCGTAGTCCGTTGCTCAGGAGAGGTTCCAGCGCAGGAAGTTCATCGCGCGCCACCACATGTCGCTCCAGTCCTCGGAGCGTACGAAGTGGTCCGACTCCGGATACTCGACGAAGTCGACATGCTGGCCCAGCCAGGGGAGGTGTTCGCGCACGCGCCAGGTGAAGTCCCGGGCCCAGTGGGGCGGCACCAGGTGATCGCGCCCCGCGTTCAGGAAGAGCAGAGGACTCCGCGCGAGCTCCTGCGGACGGTGGACCGGTGCGTGCTGCATGAGCTCCCAGATCGCGTGCGTCATAGGGGCCTCGCGGGGCGTCCAGTCCGGCGAGCCCAGCACGGACACCGTGGCCCGCACCCGTGAGTCCCCGGCCGCGACGGCCAGCGCTGTGTATGCGCCGAGCGAGATGCCTGCGAGCCCGATAGGTCCATGGCCCTCGTAGAGCAGATGGTCGATGACGCGGGAGACGTCCGGCGCGGACTCGAGGATGAGGCGCAACAGGCGCTCGTGGTACCCGGAGGCGTCCTGGGCGCGCATCTCGTCGAGGTACCCGTCGTAGCGCGCGCCGTGGTGCGGGGCATCCACGCCCACGGCGGTCATTCCCCAGTCCGCGATCGTGTTCAGCTCGTGGCGCTGGGTGTTCGCATCCACTCCGAGCCCGTGCAGCACGACGACAGCAGGGCCCGGGCGAGGCTCGTGGTGCAGCTTGAGCACGGGAATGCGTCCATCCACCCAGAAACGGTACTCGTCGGCCATAGGTGGGCTCGATTCTAGAGGGTGGCACGGGTGGCTCTACAACGGAGGTGCTTGCCACCTGTGAGACGGTGCCCACATGATGGGCGGAAGGACCGTCGGCCGGCGCAGCTCCCATGAGAGGAGTCTGCTTGTCCGACAGGTTCTCCGCGGGCGCTGCCGGTGGGAGCCTCGTCTGAGTGGGAGAGAGCGTTGCGCCGAGCTGTCACTGTCGTCCTGGCTGGATGGATTCTGGGCACTGTCCTCGCCGAGGGCCTCCAGCAGGTTGCCGCGAGCGCGGCCGTGCTCCTGGCGCTGGTGCTGTTCTTCCGCAAGACCTTGAGCCTCGAGCCGGATGTGCGCGCCTACGTGCGCGCTTCGGTGGCGCTGACGGTATGGCAGCTCCTCTCGCCCGCCCTGGCGCTCATGACGGGAGTGGCGGAGCGCTGGCCTCGCACCGCGCGCTACGGGCAGGCGCTCGACACGGTGGCGGGCGCTGCGGTGGCGTCCATCGGAACGGTGGGTGTGCCCTGGGCGCTGCTCGCGGCGCTGATGGCGGGAGGGTGGCTGCTGGCCTCGGCCGTGGGGCTCTTCCAGCACTTCGTCCTCTGGAACTGGGAGCCGCCCGCCTTCCTGAAGCTGAACCTGTCCCGGCTGCACGAGAACTTCGGCACGGAGCAGGAGCCGCGCTATGCGGCCGGAGGCTTCCTCTTCCACCGCCTGCGCTTCTCTCATGGAGCCATCGCCATGCTGGGGCCTGCGCTGTCCGTGCTGGCCCGGGGCAGGGTGGCCTGGCACCGGGTGCTGGCCGGGGCGGTGGTGGGCGCGCTGCTGCTCGTTCCTTACGCGGCCTTCGCTCGCGCGGCCCTGCTGACGGGGTTCGCCGTGTGCGTGCTGGCGCTGCTGCTGCTCAGCCACGGGACACCTCGGAAGGTGGGGCTGGCCGTGGCGGCTGTGCTCGCGGCGCTCGTGGTGGTGACACCCGCGTGGCGCGAGCGCATGGGCAAGGCCGTCGAGAACCTCTTCGGCGGTGAGCGGACCCTGGCCATGTCGGTGGGCTGGCGGCTGGTGAAGGAGCACCCGCTGCTGGGCGTGGGCTTCGGCAACCACAAGCCCGCGGCCCTGGCCACCCAGTCCGAGACGGGCATCACGGATCTGCTGGCCACGGACTCGCACAACCTGTGGCTCACCACGTGGGCGGAGACCGGGCTCGTGGGTCTGGGGCTGCTGCTCTCCGTCCACCTGCTGCTGGCCCGAGCGCTCGTGCGAAGGCACCGCGCGGGCTCGCTCGCCGCCACGGGGGCGCTGCTCTCCTTCGGCGGCTTCCACATTCTTTCGTTGGTGCACTACCTGCCGTTCCACCCCAGCGTGCACCTGTCTTTCGCCCTCATCTGGGGACTGGGCTTGTGTTCGGGCAGCGAGCGTTGACGGACCGACGAAAACGAGAAAGACCTACACTTCCAGTGAAAATCTGGTTACGTTGGTTTCCATGGCCACTTCCGCCACGCGAAGACCCGGACGCCAGGCCTTGGGCCACAGTCTGACCGAGGTCGTCGTCATTGTGTTCCTCGTGGGGATCGGGTGTATCGGCGTGGTGGGCCTCTTCGGCGACAACATTCGAGGCCTCTTCGGGGGCGGCTCGGAGTCACTCGCGGGCAGCCCGAGTGTGGGCAACCCCGGCCAGGAGACCCAGAAGACGGAGTGGACGCTGCGCGGCGGCTCGCTCTCGGCCTACGGCAATAGCAACGGGTACAACCCCGGCGGCACGTCGGACGCGCCCCAGTCGGCCCCCAACCCGGGTGGCGGCTTCAACCCGGGCGGTTCGAGCGGGGACAGGCACTCTGCGCCCTGACGCTAGAACGGAGCTCTGGGGCGTTGGAGCACGAAGCCTGGCTCTGTCTCGCCGCTCTCCTGAATGAGGCCGAAGCCGAAGCGGCTCGCGCACGCCTCACGGGTGGCTGCTGAGACGAGGATCTGTCCCGTGGAGGCCTGACGTGCCAGTTCCAGGGCTCGTTCAAGTGGCCTTCCGATGACGGCGTATTCCATCTTCCCGCCCTGCAGACCCACGTTGCCGATGACGGCCTCACCCGTGGCGATGCCGACGCGTGTCTCCAGCCCGAGGCCCTCGTCCGAGGTCCGCTGCAGCGCCTCCAGACGGGACTGGATGGCCTGCGCCGCCTCCACTGCGCGCGGCGCGTGATCGGGCAGGGCGAGAGGGTCTCCAAACACCGCCAGCAGCCCGTTGCCGCGCAGGGTCTCGACGCGCCCCTTGCGCCGCACCACCTCCTCCGTCATCACCTGGAAGGCCTGACGCAGGTGCAGGATGCGCTCCTCGGGAGGCTGCCGCTCTGCTCCTCCCGGAGGGGACTGGACCTGGGCCTGGAGCACGGTGAGGTGCTTCTGCGCGCCCTGGAGCAGCGCCGGGTGCTCCGCGTCCGCCAGGAGCCTCCCGAGTTCGGTTTCGTCCACGTAGCCATCGAAGGCGCTGCGCACCCGTGAGCGCGCGCGCTCCTCGGCGGAGAGCCGTCCCGCCAGCACCAGCGCGAACGCCAGCACCGAGGCCGCCATGGGCCCCAGAGGCGCGGCCACCCAGCCGCCCTTGGCCAGCAGCAGCGTGCCTCCCAGGATGCCGATCAGCACCAGCAGCACGGCGCCAAAGGTGAGGGTGGGCCGGAGCACCAGCGCCGCCGCCGTGAGGAGGGCGCCACAGAAGAGGATGAGCGCGAGCTCCATCCAGCGCGGCACCTCGCGAATCGGGTGCTGCTCGATCAGATCGCTCAAGAGCGCGGCGTGCAGGAGCACCAGGGGGTACTGCTTGCCGTTGGCGAAGGGCCCCAGGTCCCGGATGCTCTCCGCCGTCTGACCGAAGAGGATGTACCGGCCCTTCAGCACCTCCACCACATCGGGCGGCAGGGTGGGGGGATCCGATTCGCTCAGCGTGGCATACAGCGCGCCGTATGACAGGAAATGATCCGGATCCGGCAGACGGAAGCTCGTGAGGACAGCGCCCTCCGGGTTCAGCGGGACATGCATGGTGCCGACGCGCACCCCGCCTGCCTCCTGGATCAGGTCGGTGTCAGGCTTCAGTCCCTGGCCGAGCAGGTACGTCGTCAGCCCGAGCCCCGGCAGTGAGCGGCCCGCGACCTCGGCCAGCACGTAGGCGCCTCGGACGTTGCCGGAGGCGGAGCGGGCCACCTCCACCTGGGCCATTAGCGCGCTCTGTCTCAGGGGATCCACTGGGACGATGACGCGGCTGCAGCGGAAGCGGGGCGAGGGGCCCTCGGGCAGCGACGAGGGGCCCACCTGCTGGGCGAGCTGCTCCAGATCGATGCCGTCGTCCGCGGTGCAGGGCACCGCAAGGACCGTCCGGCCGTAGCGGTTCATTACCTGGGCGAACGCGATGTCCGCCTCGGGTCCTTCTCTCGCGGGCGAGAAGAGGAAGGCGTCGATTCCCACCGCCGCCACGCCCGCGCGCTCCAGGGCCTCCAGCATGCGCGCCTGCTTGAAGCGGGAGATGGGCCACCCCATCTGGCGGAGGGTGGGCTGATCCACCGCGAGGATGAACACGTCCGGGTTCCACGGCTTTGGACGGGACGTGAGCAGCAGTCCTTGGGCTCGCTCCTCGAAGCTGCGCCATGCCTGGGTGGTGGCCACCGCCGCCACGAGCCCCGTGGCCAGCATGCCCAGCGCCACGCCTCGGAGCATCCGCCGCCGGAGCCGGACCCGCGAGGACTCATCTTCCTCCGGCTTCTGGTGCAGCGCCGCCAGCAGTGCCTCCATGCTGGGAAAGCGTTCCTCGGGCAGCGGGCTCAGGCCTCGCAGCACCACCTCGCGGATGTGGCCCGGTACGCGGAGCCGGCTCCGCTGTGCCTGGAAGGTCCGATTGTAGATGACCTGGACCAGCGCGGTCGCGTCCTTGCCCTGGAAGGGACGCACGCCGTAGAGGGCCTCGTAGAGCGTGACGCAGAAGCTGAACTGATCGCTTCGCGCGTCGATGGGCTTGAGCAGCATCTGCTCGGGCGCCATGTAGCCCAGCGTGCCCATCAACAGGCCCGTCTCCGTCAGCTCCTGCTGGAGCAGCGCCGCAGGTGGGGCGGGAGCGGGCTCGGGGGCGGAGGGCTCAGGCTCGGCCGCCGCGTTCGCCGAGCGCGCCAGCCCGAAGTCCGACACCTGCACCGAGCCGTCCACGCCGATGAGCACGTTGCCGGGCTTGAAGTCGCGGTGGATGAGACCTGCGGCGTGGGCGGCGCCCAGACCCTCGCCGGCCTTGCGGAACAGCTCCAGGATTTGATGAAGCGAGCGCCGGGTTTGCATCCACTCGCGGAGCGTGTCCCCCTCCACGTACTCCATGGCGACGAAGAGCTGGTCTTCCCAGGTGACGACGTCGTGCACCGTCACCACGTGGGCATGGTGCACGCGCGCCATGGCTTGGGCCTCGCGCAGGAGGCGTGCCCGGTTCTCTGGGTTCGACAAGGCCGGGTGCAACAGCTTGATGGCCACGCGGCGGTCCAGCTCGGGATCGTGCGCGAGGTAGACCGCGCCCATTCCTCCCTGGCCCAGCACGCGATCGACGACGTAGCGGCCGATGCGAACGCCCGGGGCGAAGCCCGCCGAGGCCGGTGCCGAGGGTTGCTCGGGTGGCGCGTTGGCTCCGTGCACAGGGGGCGCCTCGGAGCGAGCCGGGGCAGGCGGCAGGTTCTGGGTCACGGGCCGCACCCGGACGCGCTGAGGCTGGGTCGGGTCATCCACCGTGCGCGACGCGGAGACGGAACCCTGGGCCTGTTGGGAGACCTCGGGCAGCAAGGCCTGGCACCGCGGGCAGCCCGGGAGGTGCTCAGTGATCCGCTGCCGGCGCTCGGCTGGGAGCTGGCCCTGGTGGAAGAGCTCTACCTCGTGCGCCTTCACGCAGGTGGCCGTGAGGGGATTCGACGGGGAGCTCGGGGGTGAAGACGGCATCGTCGTCACCGGCCCGAGGAGGACTTCTCGAGGACCCGCCGGTAGACGGCGAGGGTGCGCGTGGCGCAGGCGTCCCAGGTGTAGCGCTCGGCTCGCTCGAGGCCCTTCTCGACCAGAGTCCGGTGCAGCCGGTCGTCCCGCAGCAGGCGCAGGGTTGCATCGGTCCACGCCTGCACGTCCTCCGGAGGCAGCAGCAGCGCCGCCTCGCCGGTCACCTCGGGGAGCGCCGAGACATTCGAGGAGAGGACGGGACAGCCCGCCGCCATGGCCTCCAGCACGGGCAGGCCGAAGCCCTCGTAGCGGGAGGGCAGCAGCAACGCGTGCGCAGCGCCATAGAAGAGGGGCATCTCCTCCTCGGGCAGTTCCGCCAGCTCCACGGTGGTGTCGGGGAATCCGAGCTCCTGGGCAGCCCCCTTGCCCGCGAGCAGCACGATGGGAACGGGCAACTGCGGCGCGAGCTTCGCCAGCAGCCCGAGGTTCTTGTGGGCCTTCGTGTTGCCCACCGCTGCGAGGTAGCGCTCCGGCAGGTGGTGCCGCTGGCGGAAGTCCCGGGCCTGGACGGGAGTGGGTGGCTGGAAGCCCGAGTCCACGCCGGCAGCGATGACCTGGAACCGGTAGGGGTTCAGGTGGAGGTATCGGGCCAGCTCCTCGCGGGAGAACTCGGACACGGTGAGCAGCGCGGCGGCGCGGCGGGCGCGAGGGCCGACGATGATCCGGTAATAGAGCGTGTGGACGGGGCTGTAGTTCTCCGGCAGCGCCAGGTGGTTGGCATCGTGGAGCGTGGCCACGAGCTTCCCCGTCCACAGCCCAGGCAGCGAGAACGAGGTGGCGTGGAAGAGATCCGGCGAGAGCTCCACGAGATCCGCGAGCAGGGCCGGTTGCTCCCACACGGGGGCGAGGAAGCTGGCGCGGGCGCGGTGCAGGGGAATGGCGGGCGTCAGGGCCCCCAACCCGGTGGGCAGGCCTTCAGGCGCCGTGAGCCCGTGGAAGTCCAGGTCCGGCGCGAGCGCGGGCAGCCGTCGCGCCAGCTCCAGGGCATAGCGGGCGATCCCGTGCAGCCGGCCGCGGACCATGCGCAAGTCAATGAGGATGCGTGCCACTCCCCCGGCGTAGCACACACGGCGTCCAGGCGGGATCTGGAGGCGGGAAATCCCCGGAAAAAATCACGCGAGGGGCCTCGGCTGCGGTTCGTAGGTCCGCTGGCCGCGTGACAGAGGGGTGGCTCAGGGAATGCGCTTGAGGGTGACGCGCGAGTTCACCTTGCTGCCGCCCATCCCCTCCATGCCGCCCATGCCCATGTCGGAGGACAGGGTGCCAGTGAGGGACAGCAGCCTGCCCGCGGCGACGTCGAACCCGGCGGTGACATCCACGTCCATCTTCATGCCGGCCGCCATGCCGCCCTCGGACGGGGACGCGCCACCGGGGGCTCCGCCCATGTTCATGCCACCCATGTTCATGCCGCCCATGTTCATGCCACCCATGTTCATGCCACCCATGTTCATGCCGCCCATGGTGGGCTCGGCCGTGTGCGAGCCGTCGTCCTCGACGTCCGCGCCGCCCAGCGACTGATCCTCATCATTGGACGGCGGGGGAGAGGCAGCGTTCTTGCGGCCCTTGCCGCGGCCCGGGGCGGAGGACTCGGCCGGACTGGCCACGGCGGCGCTGCTGTTCATCTGGGTGCGCAGCTCGGCGACGGTTCCCTTGAGCGCGGCCATCTCCACGTTCAGAGTGCCCAAGGGCATGGCCACGTCGATGCGCTGGCCGGGCTCCATGCTGCCCTCGGGGAGCACCATCATCTCGAAGATCTGCTTCGGGAGGACGTCAACGCCGGGGTCCTCCTCCTTAATGGATACCTTCTTGAGCGCGGGGGGGCGCTCGGTGACCTTCATGGAGGCGGTGAGCTTGCCCGTCTTCGGGTCGACGGAGGCGACCACATCCACCTGCTGATTGCCGTCGGATGCGGACATCGAGGCGCCGTTTGGACCGGCGTGCGCATTGTGGACACCGAGGTACATCTGGTTGTCGCGCATGTAGACAGTGACCATCCGATAGAACTTCGCACGGCCCTTGCGATCGACCTCGGCCTTCACGACACGGGCGGCGGGCGGGATGTTGGCGATGGAGGCGACCTTGGAGCCGCCCTGGTAGAAGTCGAGCTTGTTGACGGTGAGCTCGATGTCCGCGGAGCCATCGGGCCGGACCTTGAGCACCTTCTCGGTGAAGGTGGAGATGAGCTTCATCTTCATGCCGGCGCCCATGCCGGCCATCCCAGGCATGCCGGCCATGCCGGGCATCCCGGCGGCTCCGGCCATCTCGAATGTGGTGTCGTCCTCGTAGCTGAAGCGGTGGGTGTCGCCCTTCTTCCACTTGTAGTTGAGCTCCACGGCGAGCGCGGAGGTCGAGGCGAACAGCGCGAGACAGGCTACGAGAACACGAGACGGTCGGGTCATGGAGAGAGTCCCAGAGGCGGATCAGGTGAAGAGGAAAGGGTCGTGGGTACGGTACCGTACGACGCGGGACCCGCCACACTCATTCAAGGGGAGCGTGCTCTCTTCACTGGCGGTCACTGCGTCTCGAAGTTGTGCTTAACGACAACCTGCTCTCCTGGTCTCACGTAGATGGTGCGCGTCTCGGTCTTGGGGAACGTTTGGTTGACAAGACGGACAGTATGGCGGCCTGCGGAGACCTCGACCCGATCGAACGGCGTGGTCCCGAGTTCTTGTCCATCCAGCAAGACAGTCGCGTAGGGGACGACGCGGAACTCAACGAAGCCGGTGCCTGCGACAGTTTTACCTGTGGGTTGCTGGGTGAGTAAGGGGGACTTGGGGCGAGGAGCGGCAGGTTTTGGAGGGGAAAAGGGCGCAGGCCCTGCATCCAGTATCAGCACTGGGGGCGTCGCAGCGGCCCCTGCATCCGCAGCATCTTGTAGAACTGGAGGAGCCAAGGGCTGAGTGGGGGCAGGTTCATGCTTGGCTTCTGCGTGGGCAATCCCGGCATCTGCGAGGTCAGGGCCCGCATCGGAGGCAGTTGCTGGCCGAGGAGGGACAGCGCCTCTACCGTGCGACAGCAGGTAGCCACCGCCACCCGCGAAGAGCAAGACGGCCAGGATGGATGCTGCCACCTGGATTCGCCCGCGTGAGCGCATCTTCTGCTCAAACGAGGTTGCCTCATCGAGCACTCCTGTGGATTGCGGGAGCGAACCTGGAGCGCGCGCATGAGGTCTGCTCGAGACCGTTGGATCTCGTGGCAGCGTGAGGGGATCCTCCATGGACCTGAAGTCTCGGGTCGTAGGGAAGGAAGGAGGGGGCGTCGGCAGGGGTTGAGCCGTATCGGCTTCCAGATGTGTGATGAGGCGGGCGATATGGAGTGATCCCAGAGTCTCCCCTTCAGAGGCAGCGAAACGCTCAAGGTCTGCTTGAAATGAGAGGCAGTCCGGGTAGCGCTCATCTCGGTCTTTCGCGAGGGCTCGATCTAGGATCTGCTGGAGGTGCTCTGGGAGATCTGGCCGTCTCTCCTCCGCGGGAATGAAGGGGTCTTCAATGATTGCCCTCAGGAGACCTGCCTCCGTCGTCACATCAAAGGGCTTACGACAGGTCAGGAGTTCGTAAAGCACGAGCCCGAGTGCGTAAACATCGGCTCTGCGATCGAGCCTTTTTCCCCGCAGATGCTCAGGCGACATGTAGGGCAGCTTGCCCTTGAGGACTCCCTCCTGGGTCATGGGCCCATGGCCGGTGGCCTTGGCGATGCCGAAGTCAGCCACTTTGAGCGCGCCTTGGCGCGACAGGAGGATGTTGTCGGGGCTGATGTCGCGGTGGATGAGGTTCAGAGGGCGCCGCGTCACCGGATCATGGAAGTCATGGGCATAAGCCAGTCCCTCGCATGCTGCGGCGATCATCTTCGCGCAGAGCGTGGGACGCAGGTGAGGTTGTCGCGTGCGAGCGTGCTTCAGAAGGGTGCGCAGGTTGGGACCATCGATGTACTCCATTGCAACGAAGTACGCGCCTTCGGCTTCTCCGAAATCAAAGATCTGGACGATGTGCGGATGGTTGAGCTGGGCGACGAGCTTGGCCTCGGCGAGGAACATTTCCACGAAGGCGGGCTCATCCGCCAAGTGAGGCAGGATCCTTTTGACTACAAGAGTCTTCTCGAAGCCGAATGGGCCTGCCACTTTGGCGAGGAAGACCTCGGCCATGCCACCCGTGGCGAGCTTTCGAATGACCTCGTAGCGTCCGATGTTCATTTCGGAGGACTAGAAGGACAACTGAGCACCGACAGAGGCATACCGGCGCTGGAGAGGACCCACGGTTTGGGGGCTGCGTTGTCCCATTGCAGTGGTTGCCCCAAAGGCAATGAGATTCAGTCCTCCCACGACAGCAATGCTGCCCGTGAGCAGGTGCGTGGATTTGTCCTCGGGATGTGCGGAGCCCATGGTCGCCAGTAGCACGATGCCGGTAGATGCGAGGAGCCCCCCAAGGGCAAACGCCACGTGGTGGCTTTTCACGAAGCGGCTTTCTTCTGGCTTGGAAGGAGACGTTGGTGCCCAGGGAGCAAGCTTTGGACTACTGTCTGTAGCCTCCGCCTGACGTGGCTCAGGAGAGGGGTTGTGGTTTTCAATCGAAGGCGGAGATTGCTCTGCTTGCTTATCGACAGGAGGAACAGAGGGGAGTTCCAACGCCTTCGGTAGAGGTGATGCTGAGGTTTCTTGTTGCACTTCATGGCGAACGTCCTGGAAGAGTTGGGCGATCTTAGGTGAGACCTCGATGGGCAGGACAGAGGATGGATGGAGGCGGAGTCCCTCGCGAAAAGCTTCACGAGAGCGGTCTGCATAGCCGAGGTTGGCAAGAATGATTCCCTCATAGAGCCAAGCGAGCACACGCACATCGGTGTCCCAGGTCGCCGATTTCGAGCGAGCTAACTGCTCAAGTGCTTGTTCATATTCAAGGCGCTCGTATAGGCGGAGCGCTACAGCAAGCGCTGTTGGAAGGTGCTTCTTCGTTGAATCGGGACTGTGGGAATCCGTACTCGTCGGTTGCATCCGCGAAGAGGGAGAAGCCGCTCTTGGAGCCGTTCCCCAGACCATGGAGAGGGTGAGAAATGCCATGGCAAGGTCCGACTTACTGAAATGTACCATGATTCTTATCACAAACCATCAGAAGGAAAATTGTGCACTGGCAAAGACTCGCCGACTTTGGAGCGAGCCGACAGGTTTAGGTTCTTGTTGCCCCCACGAGCCAACGCCTCCGAAGGCGGCGAGTCCGAGCCCCCAGAGCCCGCTCACTCCCGCTGCGAATTTGAGGTTGCCGTGCTTCGTCGGACTTGATGCGTCCAGGACTGCATAGAGAGCGATGCCTGTGATGGCCATGCCGCTGCCGACGGCAAAGACCACATGATAAGGGTTCACGGGGGTGATCTTGTCGAGCGGTGGCGACGCTGACGGCACCCAAGGCAGCACCTCTGTCTTAGAAACCGCATCCTCTGCCTGAGATGACGTGGGTGGTGCGGTACCAACGAGAGGCGTGGAGGGGACCTCAGAAGGGGAAGGTTGGGGGGCCTCAAGCGCAACGAGCTTCGAAGGGCTGGGGCTGGGCCTGCGATGCTCCTCCTTGCGAATGTCCTGGAAGAGCTGGGCGACCTTGGGCGAAACCTCGATCGGCAGAACGGAAGCGGGTTGGAGGCGAATCCCCTCGCGAAAAGCCTCGCGCGAACGGTGCGTCTGGCCGAGGTTGGCGAGGATGATCCCTTCATAGAGCCATGTGAGGGCCCGTACCTCCGTGTCTACGGCGGCCGATCGCACGCGAGCCAGTTGTTCCAACGCTGCCTCATACTCGAGCTGTTCGTAGAGCTGGAGTGCTGCCGCAAACTCTGGTGGGAGTCGCATCGGCACGGTAGGACGTTGGGTATCCGCAGCCTTGGCCAGACGTATATGCGCAGTCTGTGCCTCGGCGCGAGGCGCATGCCCCCACGCCATGGAGCAAGCGAGAAGTGCCACGACGTGGCCGGACTTCCTGAAAAATATCATGTTCCCGATACCACTCGGTGGTTCATGCCGAGGGAGCAGGTTAGGGAGGGCACGGGACGCCAGACGATGCCACTTAAGGAGTACGTCTTCATGGTAGAAGGTCGCCCGTGAAGGTCGCCCTCGTTCATGACTGGCTCGTCACCCTGCGCGGTGGGGAGCGCGTCCTCGAAGCCCTCTGCGAGCTGTTCCCCGACGCGGACGTCTACACCCTTATCCATCAGCCCGGCACGATGCCTCCGGCCATCGAGAACCGGCGCATCTACACCTCGTTTCTCCAGCACATCCCCGGCATCCACTCCCGCTACCGCCACTTCCTCCCGCTCTTCCCGCGCGCCATCGAGTCCTTCCACCTTCAGGGCTACGAGCTCGTCCTCTCCTCCAGCCACTGTGTCGCCAAGGGCATCCGCAAGCCGCCCGGCGCCAAGCACCTCTCCTATGTGCACGCGCCCATGCGCTACATGTGGGATCTCTTCGATGACTACTTCGGCCCCGGACGCGCCTCGCGGCCCGTGCGCCTCGCTGCCAGCGCCGTGCGCCCTTGGCTCCAGCGCTGGGATCGCGACTCCTCCGCCGGTGTCGATCGCTTCATCGCCAACAGCCGCAACATCGCCGCGAAGATCCACCGCTTCTGGGATCGCGATGCGGGCGTAGTCCACCCCCCCGTGGATCTCGAGCGCTTCTGTGCCTCGTCCCTCGAGGGCACCGGCCAGGGCGGCTACTTCCTGTGGCTCGGCGCCTTCGCTCCCTACAAGCGGCTCGACATCGCCCTGGAGGCCTTCCGCACCCTGGATGTCCCCCTCTGGGTCGTCGGCTCCGGCCAGGACGCCGCACGCCTCACCTCCGGGCCGCTGCCGCCCCACATCCGGTTCCTCGGCAACGTGCCGGACTCCGAAGTGCCCGCCCTCTATCGCAACGCTCGTGCGCTCCTCTTCACCGGCGAGGAGGACTTTGGCCTCACGCCCCTGGAGTCCCAGGCCACGGGCCGTCCCGTGATTGCCTACGCCAAGGGCGGCGTCCTGGAGACCGTCACCGAGCGTACCGGCCTCTTCTTCTCCGAGCAGACTCCCACCGCGCTCGCCGCCGCCGTGCGCCAGTTCGATGCCTGGGAGACCGGCTTCCGTCCCGAAGAGGCCCGCGTCCAGGCCCGCCGCTTCTCCAAGGCGGCCTTCCACCGCGCCATCCTCGCCGAGGTGGAGTCCTTGCTCCGCTCGCCTGGTTCCTCGGGCTCCACCCAGCCCTGACATTCGTGCCAGAGGGCCCACCGGTTTTTCAGAGGGCCGCCACGCCAGGCCTACACCGGGTCCCCCCCAGGCTCCGGGCAAGCCCTTGGTTTTACGAGTCTTTCCGTGCTAGGAGGCCCTGGCGCCCAGGCTGTCCGGGGGAGAACACCTCTCTGCCAAAGGGTGCGAGAATTGCAGCGGTGGGGCCGTCCTTCCGGCAGGCCACAGGAGTCTTGGCGTGTTCAGTCGTCTTCAGCGCTTCTACACGTCCATCAAGATCGCCACCGACGTCTTCATGCTCGCGGTGGCCTTCGGGCTCGCGTACGCCACGCGCTTCATCGGCCTCATCCCCATCACGGATGGCATCCCTCCGCTGGACGAGACGCTCGTCTCGCTGGTGATGGCGCTCTTCATCTTCCCCATCACCTTCCACCAGGGCCACCTCTACACGACCAACCGCTCGCGCACGCACATTGGCGAGCTGTTCGCCGTCTTCAAGGCCTCCATCACCGCCACCCTCATCCTCGTGGCGCTCACGTACTTCACCCGCGAGCGCTACTCGCGCCTCACGCTCGCGCTCTTCCTCGGCTACGCGCTGGTGCTCGTGTCCATCACCCGCCTGGTGCTCCGCATCGCGCTCGCCGAGGTGCGCCGCCGTGGCTTCAACCTGAAGACCATTCTCGTCATTGGCGAGGGCGAGCTCGGCCGGCGCGTCGTGGAGACCGTTCGCGATCACCGCGAGCTGGGCTTCCGCGTGATCGGCGTGCTCGCGCAGGACCTGGAGAAGGCCCGCCGCAAGGTGCGCGGCGCTCCGGTCATTGGCCGCATCGAGGACGTCGAGCGCGTGTTGGATGAGCAGCCCGTGGATCAGGTCATCATCGCCCTGCCGCTCGAGCAGCAGCTCGTGGTGAAGGACCTCATGGAGCGGCTGGCGCTGCGCACCGTGGACGTGAAGGTGGTGCCGGACCTGTACCAGTACATCACCCTGTACGGCGGGCTCGAGGAGTTCGGCGGCCTGCCCATCATCAGCCTCCAGGGCGATCCCATGGACGGCTGGAGCCGGGTCGGCAAGCGCGTCTTCGACATCCTCTTCTCGCTGGTCGCCATCGTGCTGACGGCGCCCATCATGTGGGTCACGGCCCTCATGGTGAAGCTCACCAGCCGCGGCCCCATCCTCTATCAGCAGGAGCGCATGGGGATGGACGGGCGCACGTTCCACATCCTCAAGTTCCGCACCATGCGCACCGACGCCGAGGCCTCGGGCGCGAAGATGGCCAGTGCCGAGGATACCCGCCGCACGCCCATCGGTACCTTCCTGCGCAAGTACTCCATCGACGAGCTGCCCCAGTTCTTCAATGTGCTGGTGGGCGACATGAGCCTCGTGGGCCCGCGCCCCGAGCGCCCCGTCTTCATCGAGGAGTTCAAGCGGCAGATTCCTCGCTACCACCTGCGCCACAAGGTGAAGGCCGGCATCACCGGCTGGGCCCAGATCAACGGCCTGCGCGGACAGACGTCCATCCAGAAGCGCATCGAGTACGACCTGTACTACATCGAGAACTGGTCGCTCTTGATGGACCTGAAGATCCTCGTGCGCACCGCCCTGGGCGGCTTCCTGTCGAAGAACGCTTACTGAGCGCGCTTTCAGGCGCACACTGTCATCGTTGCCCGCTCTGACAGACGGTGAAGTCCCAGGCCACCTGGAACTTTGCATCAGGGGCGAAGCGCTGCGAAGGCGAACGAGTGCCGCGCATCGTCATTGAAGCGTCTAGAATCGGCCTCCATGGCTGAAAAGCTCGGTGCGCTTCTGGTCCGCAAGGGCCTCATCAACCCAGGGCAGCTCGACGAAGCCCTGAAGGCCCAGATGATCTACGGGGGCCGGCTCGGCACGAACCTCGTCGAGTTGGAGTACCTGGACATCGAGACGTTGGGCGCGGTGCTCGCGGAGCAGATGCGCTATCCGCAGGCGACCATCGCCGAGTTCGAGGCCGTGACGTCGGCCACGCTCGGGACGATCCCGGTGGCGCTGATCGAGAAACACTACGTGTTCCCGCTCGCGGTGGACGGGCGCCGCATCAAGGTGGCGATGGCGAGCCCCTTCGACATGGACGCGGTGGATGAGATCTCCTTCACCACGGGGCTGCGCGTCATTCCGTGCGTCGTCCCCGAGCTGCGGCTCTACGCCTACCTGGAGAAGCGCCTCGGCATCGTCCGGCCCGAGCGGTACATCAAGCTGGATCCCGAGGCGACGAAGTCGGGAGCGGGCGCGCGCAACGCGGCGGGGGCTCCCATGACGGCGCCCCCGGGGCCTCCGGGAGGTCCGCAGACTGCCAAGCCTCCCGCGGCCGGTGCGGGGCAGAAGGCGGGGATGTTCGGTGGGCTCGAGCCGGGCCAGTTCCTCAGCGAGGACTCGGGGGACAGTGACAACGCGCCGCTCCCCGACGAGCCTGCGCCCGATGACAATGGGGTTCAGCCGCTCGAGCTGCCTGAGGGCATTGGATCGCTCGGAGGGCTCGCGCCTGGGCAGTACCTGAGCGCGGAGGATGACGAGCAAGATGCTCTGGGTGCCGCGCCTGCAGCCCTCGCCATGCCTGCCGCGCCTGCCGCGCCTGCCGCGCCCCCGGCTCCGATGCAGGCCAGGCCTCCTGGTGCGCCCGCAGCGCCTCCTCCCCCGGCGGCTCCGGCAGCGGGGGCCGTGCGTTCAGGGCTACCGCCTGCAGCCTGGGCGTCCATGCTCAATACGGGGGCTCCGCAGGCGGCTCCCAGTGCTCCTGGCCCCGCGCATGCTCCGACGCCGTTGGCTGCCGCAGCGCAGCCCGGCGCGGCGTCGCGACCGGGGATGCCTCAGCAGGGCACGCCGCAGGGGGCTCCCATGGTTCCGAGCACGGCGCCCGCGATGCATCCGGCGGCGCATCCGGCGGCAGTGGCGCATCCTGCGGCCCAGCCCGCAGCGCATCCTGCGGCCCAGCCCGCAGCGCATCCTGCGGCCCAGCCCGCAGCGCATCCTGCGGCCCAGCCCGCAGCGCATCCTGCGGCGGCGCATCCCTCTGGCGCGCATCCTGCCGCAGGCACGCATCCCTCAGCTGCGGGGCAGCCTCCGGCGGGTGCAGTGCCGGGGGCGGGTTCTCCTCCCGTGATGGGGGCTCGTACGGGGACGGGGTCATCGCCGACGATGGCTCCTGTTCCTCCTGCCCACGCGCAGATGCCGATCGCAGGCACCGCTCCCGTCATGGCGGCTCACCCGCAGGCCCCTGGAGCCCGCCCGGGGCCTCCGACGTTGACGGGAACAGGCCCGGGGCTGCACCCCGCGGCTCCGCCCGCTGCCCCCGCCGGGCAGCTTCCGAGGGCGCCCGTGGCTGCGGGGCCTCAACCACCTGCCGCAGCGGCTCCTCGGCCTCCGACGGCCGTGCCCATGCCTGGGCAGTTCCATACAGTCGCTCCTGTTCCGCCGGGTGCGCGGCCGCCACAGGCCCCTCCTCCTGCGGGTGCTCAGCCGGCCCGGCCGACGCTGGCGGGAGTGCCTCCCGGCGCGCCCCATGCGCAGATGCCAGCGCCCCAGGCTCTGCCGGGAACGCATCCAGCTCAGGCCGGAGCGCATCCCGTCTCAGCGCCGTCGGGAGTTCATCCGGCGCAGGCGGGTGCTCATCCCGTTCCAGCGCCATCGGGAACGCATCCGGCCCAGCCGGGAACCCACGCTCCGGTACCGGCGGCTCATCCGCCTCAGACCGGTGCACACCCCGCTGCAGTTCCTCCGGGAACTCATCCTGCGCAGGCCGGAGCGCCTCGCGCCGCCGGGGCGCCAGGGGTCCATCCCACGCAGTCGGGAATCCCCCACGCCGCAGCGCCGTCGGGGACCTATCCGGCGCAGCCGGGAGCCCATCCTGTCCCTGTGCCTCCGGGTGCTCATCCCGCCCCGGCAGGGGGGCCGCATGTCCCGATGCCTCCGGGGGTGCAGCATGCGCCCGCGCCGATCGCGCAGGCACCCCATGGGGCTCAGGCGGCGCCTCGTCCTCAGGCGACAGGAGCTCCGCACACGCTGGCGCCTCAGCCGCCTCCCGCTGGAGCGGCCCAGGGCGCCGTCCCCGGTGCGATTCCTCGGGCGCCCCAGGTCGCGGTGCAGCGGCCTCCGACACTCCCTGCAGTGCCTTTGCCGCCTGCGTCCCCGCCGGTTCCCTCCGCACGGCCCACGTCCGCGGGAATTCCAGCCGTGACGAGCCCGCCTGTCGCGGCGTTCGCGCACAGCCCTGCGTCGGTGGCTGGGCCTCCCATGCCGACGATGCCGCCTGGAGCGACCCGGCCGCCTGTTCCCGTACCGTCGCCCGGGGTGGCAGCCCCTGCAGGAACTCCCGTGGGGGCGCATCCCCAGGCGGCTCCTCATCCCGTGTCTGCGTCTCGCCATGAGCGCCCCAGCAGCGCGGCTCTGCCCGCCGTCGGCGCACCGGCTGTGGCCCCCGCTGCTCGCAGCGAGCGCCCCAGCAGCGCGGGGGGGGCCGCCGTTGGGGTACCGCCTGTAGCGGCCGTTGCGCGCAGTGAGCGCCCCAGCAGCTCGGCCATTCCTGCCGTCGGGGCACCGCCCGCCATGGCCTCCCCGCCGGTTCCTCCGGCGCCTCCCGTGCCGTCCCTGCCTGAAGTGCCGCCCGTGGCGATGGGCACGCGTCCTCCGATTCCGGTCCCCAGCGCGCCGTCCGCCAGTGCGCGTCCCCCCACGCTGCCTTCCATCGCGGGGCTCCCGGGGCAGCAGGCTGCGGTCGCGGTTCCTCCCGGTATGACTCCTGCCGGCACATCCGCGCAGCGGCCCGGTGCGCAGGCTCCCTCCATGATTCCCGCAGTCTCGGGTGCTTCCGCGCAAGCTGGCGCTCCTGGGGCGGCGAAGGCGGGAGCCCACGACGCGGAGCAGGCGGACGCCTCGGCTGCCGTGGAGATCGCGGTCGATGAAGCCGCCTCGCTGGAGGAACTGGCTCCCTCCGAGGAGAGCGAGCCCGTCGACGTTGAGGACGTCTTCGAGCCCGAGCCGGAGCTCGGCAAGATCGAAGAGAAGGCCACCACAGTGCCTCCTGTTCCCGATGACTGGGACATGTCTCCGCTGAAGTCCGAGGAGGCGGTGGAGAAGGCTGCGGCCCAGGAGGCAGGGCCTCAGTCCGAGAAGCCCTCGCAAGTGGCCGACGCAGAGGCCGAGGCCCTCGAGCCGATCGAAGAGGTTGCCGAAGAGCTGCCCGTCTCGCTGGACGAAGAGGTGTCTGCGGAAGCGCCGGTGCTGACGGCCGAGCCGGTGTCTGCGGAAGTGCCTGTGCTCACCGCCGAGCCGGTGTCGGCGGAACTGCCCGTGCTCACCGCCGAGCCAGCGTCCGAGGAAGCGCCGCTGCTGATGGCTGAGCCGGTGTCCGCAGAAGTGCCTGTGCTCACCGCCGAGCCAGTGTCAGCGGAACTGCCCGTGCTCACGGCTGAGCCGATGTCCGCGGAAGCCCCCGTGCTCTCCCCCGAGCCGGTGTCCGCGGAAGTGCCTGTGCTGACGGCCGAGCCGGTGTCCGCGGAAGTGCCTGTGCTGACGGCCGAGCCGGTGTCCGCGGAAGTGCCTGTGCTGACGGCCGAGCCGGTATCCGCGGAAGCGCCTGTGCTCTCCCTCGAGCCGGTGTCTGCGGAAGCGCCCGTGCTGACGCCTGAGCCGGTGTCCGCGGAAGTGCCCGTGCTCACCGCCGAGCCAGTGTCGGCGGAACTGCCCGTGCTCACCGCTGAGCCGGTGTCCGAGGAACCGCCTCCGAACCCGTTCGATGTCGCGGATGCCCTGGACATAGGCATGCCGGCCAAGGACGTGGCTGAGAAAGCGCCAGCACCTTCCGCCGCTGTCATCGCCCCGCAGGAGCGGGCCGCACCGCCTCAGGAGCGGGTTGCTCCTGCCGCGAAGGTCTCCGCGCCGGCCGAGGAGGTACCTGCGGAAGCGCGGGTCATGCCGGCGGAAGAGGTGGTCGCGGAGGCGCAGGTCGCGAAGGTCGGAGAGCAGGTCGCGCAGGCGCCGAGGGCTCCGATCGATCTGGGCGAGCTGCCCCCGGCTCCCGAGGAGCCCATGCAGCTCGCGGCGACCTGGGAGTTCATGTCCATGGCCCAGACGGGCCATGAGCCCGAGGCGCCTCCGAGCACCGAACGAGGGCTCGAGCTCGACACCTCGGAGGCACCGCAGCTCAAGGAGACGGGGAGTACGGACGACGAGGTCGCGCTGGCGCCGACCTGGGACTTCGTGCCGCAGTGGAAGCCCGAGGACGAGGCCCAGAAGGCCGAGCCCAGCGCCTCCGCCGAGCCTGCAGCTCCCGAAGCCCCCATCCCCACGATCCCCGCGCCCGCATCCGCGCCGGATCTGACGGCCACAGGGAAGTTCTCGATCGCGAGCATGCAGCCCACGACGACGGGCAAGTACGGCATCGTGAGCAAGGAGCCCGAGCCCCCGCTGGGCGCCGAGCCCGAGGACGAAGCGCCCGAGAAGACCGGCATCTTCGGAGTCGTGCGTGCCGAACTGGAGGCTCCGGTCGAGAGCAATCCTGCGCTCGCGGTGCCCACGAAGCCGGGAGGGCAGGGGAGCGCAGCGGTGGATTCCGCCGTGTCGACGGCCAAATACGGGATCGCGACAGGGCAGCCGGTGCCTCCGAGCAAGTACGGCGTCGCGCTGCCGGATCAGACGGCCACAGGGAAGTTCGGCGTGGGCCCGGGGACACCGGTGGTGTCCGTGGGCGAGCCGGAAGGAGCAGGGCTGGAGTCGAGTTGGAATCAGCTGATCTCCTCCGCCGAGCCCGAGTTCCCTGACTCCGCGACGCTCTCTGCGCCGCAGGAGCCCGAGGCCGATCCCTTCGCCGCGTTCGAGGCCGAAGAGGCCGCGAGGGCCTCGGCCGGAGCACCGGCGGCCTCCAAGTCCAAGGATGACGCGGGCCACAAGTCCTGAAAGCAGAAGGGCCCCGGAGCCAAGCTCCGGAGCCCTTACTTCAACGGCTCAGGGGCGGCTCAGCTGCAGCCGCTCGTGGCACCGCAGTTGGAGCACTTGTAGCAGGCGCCGCTGCGCACCATGATCGCGCCGCAGGTGTGGCACGGCGGCGCATCGGCCTGGTTGAGCCAGGTGTTCTTCGCCACCGATGACACCACGGGCAGCTGCGGGGCTGCCTGCGCGGGCTTCACCGCCGCCGAGGACTCCCGCGGCTCGATGGTCACCTCGGTCTCCTCCACCTGGGTGCTCGGCATGAACTTCAGCGCCAGCCAGCGGAAGATGTAGTCGGTGATCGACTTGGCGATCGGGATGGCCGGGTTGCCGGTGAAGCCGCTCGGCTCGAAGCGGGTGTGGCTGAACTTGTCCACCAGCACCTGCAGCGGCACGCCGTACTGGAGCGCCAGCGACACCGAGGTGGCGAAGCTGTCCATCAACCCGCTCACCACCGAGCCCTCCTTCGCCATGACGATGAAGAGCTCGCCCGGGGTGCTGTCCTCGTACATGCCCACCGTCAGGTAGCCCTCGTGGCCGCCGATGGAGAACTTGTGCGTGATGGACTGACGCTCGTCCGGCAGCCGGCGCCGCACGGCCTTGGGCTCGGGCTTCACCGCCGGGGCCACCGCCTCCGCCTTCGCCTCCTGGGTGTCCTTCACCTTCTCCTTGGAGGTGTTCAGCGGCTGCGTGCGCTTGCACCCGTCGCGGTACACGGCGATGGCCTTCAGCCCGCGCTTCCAGGCCTCCATGTACGCCTTCTCGATGTCCTCCACCGTGGCGGTGGAAGGCATGTTCACCGTCTTCGAGATGGCGCCCGAGAGGAACGGCTGGCACGCCTCCATCATCTGGATGTGGCCCATCCACGAGATGCTGCGCTGGCCCTTGGCGGGCTTGAAGGCGCAGTCGAACACCGCGAGGTGCTCGGACTTGAGGTGCGGGGCGCCCTCGATCGTCTCGTTCTTGTCCAGGTACGCGACGATGTCCTGCGCCTGCGTCTGCGGATAGCCGAGCTTCTCGAGCGCCAGCGGCACCGTCTGGTTGACGATCTTCAGCATGCCGCCGCCCACCAGCTTCTTGTACTTGATGAGCGCGATGTCCGGCTCGATGCCCGTGGTGTCGCAGTCCATCATGAAGCCGATGGTCCCCGTGGGCGCCAGCACCGTCACCTGGCTGTTGCGGAAGCCGTGCTCGGTGCCGTGGGCCATCGCCTCGTCCCACGAGACCTGCTGTGCCACGTACAGCTCCTCGCTCACGCCCTCGGCGGACAGCTGGTAGGCCGCCTTGCGGTGCTTGCGGATGACGCCCATCATCGGCTCGGCGTTCTTCGCGTAGCCGGCGAAGCTGCCCATGCGCTCGGCGATGCGAGAGCTCATCGAGTACGCCTGCCCGCACATCAGCGAGGTGATGGCGCCCGCGTAGTTGCGGCCCTCGGCCGAGTCATACGGCAGGCCCGTGGCCATCAGCAGCGCGCCCAGGTTCGCGTAGCCCAGGCCCAGCGGGCGGTAGTCGTGGCTGTTCTTGGCAATGCGCTCGGAGGGGTACTTGGAGAACCCGACGATGATCTCCATCGCCAGCAGCAGCACGTCCACCGCGTGCTTGAAGGCGGTGACGTCGAATTCGCCGTCGATGGTGCGGAAGTGCATCAGGTTCAGCGACGCCAGGTTGCAGGCCGAGTCATCCAGGAACATGTACTCGGAGCAGGGGTTGGACGCGTTGATGCGCGCCGTGCCCGAGCACGTGTGCCAGCTGTTCACCGTGGAGTCGAACTGCAGGCCCGGGTCGCCGCACAGGTGCGCGGCCTCGGCGATCTCGCGGAACAGCTCGCGGGCCCGGAACGTGTCCATGGGCCGCCCGTCGCGCACCGCACGCGTGGTCCACGCACCGTCCTCGGCCACCGCCTTCATGAACTCGTCGGTGACGCGCACCGAGTTGTTCGAGTTCTGGAAGAACACGGACGAGTACGCCTCGCCATTGAAGGACGAATCGTACCCCGCGTCGATGAGCGCCCAGGCCTTCTTCTCCTCCAGGGACTTGCAGCGGATGAAGTCCAGGACGTCCGGGTGCTCGGCGTTGAGGATGACCATCTTCGCCGCGCGCCGGGTCTTCCCGCCGCTCTTGATGACGCCGGCGAACGCGTCGAAGCCCTTCATGAAGGACACGGGGCCGGAGGCCGTGCCGCCACCGGCCAGCAGCTCGCGGCTGGAGCGCAGGCTGGAGAGGTTGCTGCCCGTGCCCGAGCCGTACTTGAAGAGCATGCCCTCCGTCTTCGCCAGCGTGAGGATGGACTCCATGGAGTCTTCCACGGAGTTGATGAAGCAGGCGGAGCACTGCGGGTGGGCCTCGACGCCCACGTTGAACCAGACGGGCGAGTTGAACGAGGCCTTCTGGCGCAGCAGCAGGTGCGTCAGCTCCGAGTGGAACGCCTCACGGTCCGTCTCCGAGGCAAAGTAGCCGCCCTCCACGCCCCACCCGGTGAGGGTGTCCACCACGCGCGCCACCAGCTGGCGCACGCTGCCCTCGCGATCGGGCGTGCCCGGCGTGCCGCGGAAATACTTGGACGCCACCACGTTGGTGGCCAGCATGGACCAGGACTTGGGCACTTCGATCTGCTTCTGCTCGAAGACGATGCGCCCGTCCTCACCGGTGATGCCCGCGGAGCGGTACTCCCAGGCCAGTTCGTCGGCTGGATCCACCCCGGGCGTCGTGAAGAACCGCTTCACCGTCAGCCCGGACGCTGCGCCCTTGGCCTTCTTCGCCGCCTTCTTTCCGTTGACCGCCGGCTTCAATCCCAGCTCTTTCTCCATGGACCGTCCTCCGCTGCTGCGCTGGATTTCACTCAAAGTGTGGATGCAAAATTTTGCAAAAGTCCCTAAGCCCGCGAGATCCCTGAGGGATCAATGATCAGCGGCAGACAGCGCCGAGCGGATGAGCAGGGGACTGCTGGACCGGAAAACCAACGCCCGAGAGCGGAGACAGGAGCCCGCGCGGAAGACCCACCCGGTTCGAACTGCGAACCCCATATCCTGTATCCCTCGCTATCCCACACCCTATGGATGGGGGGCGTTACCTGGTTATCCGCCTGCGACGCTCGGCTGGCCAGGGACCGGCCGGGGCGAGCAGGGGGCGCGTTTGTAGCCCCGACTGACAAAAAACGTCAAGGTGCGTCGCATGGGAAGTCCTTATATGACACGTCATGTATGGTCACACTATGGATATCAGACTGATCACCCAGTGATATTTGCTGGGAGTCTGGTCACGACCCGATGGGTTGCCTAGTCCCCCGGCTGCGAATGGGGAGGGGGCTTGCGCGCGCGGTGGTCGCTTTCGGGCAAGGCCTACGTTAGGAGGAGGACGTCATGGCACCTCCCTTCCAGCGCCACATCTTCGTGTGTACGAACCGTCGCCCGGACGGTCACCCCAAGGGGGACTGCGCCACCAAGGGCAGCGAGGAGATCCGGGCGGCCTTCAAGACCGAGCTGGACAAGCGCGGCATCAAGGGGACGATGCGGGCGAACGCGGCAGGGTGTCTGGACACCTGTGCGTTCGGGCCGTCGGTCGTCGTGTACCCCGAGGGGGTGTGGTACGGCGGCGTGAAGCTGGAGGACGTGCCCGTCATCGTCGAGGAGCACCTCATCGGCGGGCGCCCGGTGGAGCGGCTGCTGATGAAGTTCGCGAAGAAGGAAGCGAAGCCCGGTGAGGCGAAGCCGGCGGACACGAAGCCTCCGGGCACTCCGTGACGGTGAAGACGGTCATCTTCGCGTGCGTGCACAACGCGGGGCGCTCGCAGATGGCGGCGTCGTTCTTCAACGCGCTGGCCGATTCCCAGAAGGCGAGGGCCGTCTCCGCGGGAACGCAGCCCGGTGAGCGCGTCCACCCTGAAGTCCAGGCGGCGATGGGCGAGCTGGGGATCGATCTGTCGGGCACGAAGCCCCAGAAGCTCACGGACGAGCTGGCGCAGGGGGCTCAGTGGTTGATCACCCTGGGCTGTGGGGACGCGTGTCCCTCTGTGCCGGGCCTGAAGCGCGACGACTGGCCGCTGGAGGACCCCAAGGGAAAGCCTGTCGAGCAAGTGCGCCGCATCCGCGATGACGTGCGGACCCGTGTCGCGAAGCTCTTGGAGCGCGAAGGCTGGGCCCTCTAGACAGCGGGGCCCGTCCCTTTTTTTCATCCGGAGGGGGTTGCCCCACCGCCCGTCGCGCATGGCATTCTGGTGCTCTTTGAGTTCAAACCAGATTGGGGCACCATGCATTTCGAGTTGGCCTTCGTGCTGCTCTTCTCCATCGCGACGGCGGTGGCGATCGCGGCGCGCTACTTCAAGTTTCCGTACACAGTGGCGTTGGTGTTGGCGGGCCTGGGCCTGGGCATCGTGCAAGCCTTCGAGCCGCCACACCTGACGAAGGAGCTGCTGTTCGCGGTCATCCTGCCGGGCCTGCTGTTCGAGGCGGCCTTCCATGTCGACTTCCGCAAGTTCTGGAAGAACAAGCTGGCCATCACCTCGCTGGCGATTCCGGGTGTGGTGGCGTCCATGGGGCTCACGGCGCTGCTGCTCTCCCCGGTGATGCGGGGGATGAACGCGCTGGAGGGCTTTGGCCTTATCCACGCGATGGTGTTCGCATCGCTCATCGTGTCCACGGACCCCATCGCGGTGGTGGGCCTGTTCAAGGCCCTGGGGGCGCCCAAGCGGCTGGCCATCCTGGTGGAGGGGGAGAGCCTGCTCAATGACGGCACCTCCGTGGTGCTGTTCACGCTGGTGGTGGGCGTGGTCGGCGGCAAGGAGTTCACGGTGGGCAGCGCGGTGCTGGACTTCATCAAGGTCGCCGGCATGGGCGCCTTCATCGGCGTGGCGGTGGGCTTCGCGGTGGGGAAGGTCATCCTGCGTGTGGAGGACGCCATGGTGGAGATCACCTGCACGGTCATCGCCGCATACGGGTCCTTCGTGGTGGCGGAGCACTTCCACTACTCGGGCGTCATCGCGACGGTGGTGGCCGGCATGCTGTGCGGCAACTGGGCGGCGCAGCAGGGCATGGGGCCCACGACGCGCATCGCGGTGGAGAGCTTCTGGGAGTATCTGGCGTTCGCGCTCAACTCGGTGGTGTTCCTGCTCATCGGCCTGGAGGTGCAGCTCTCGTCGCTGCTCGCATCGTGGCTGCCCATCTTGCTGGCGTACGCGGCGGTGGTGCTGGGCCGCGCGGTGGTCGTCTACGGCGTGTCGGGCTTGCTGCGGCTCACGTCGGAGCGCATGCCGTGGAGGTGGAGCGCGGTGCTCACCTGGAGCGGCCTGCGCGGCGCGGTGTCCATGGTGCTGGTGCTGGGCCTTCCGGACGACTTCGCCCACCGCGAGCTGCTGGTGAACATGACGTTCGGCGTGGTGGTGCTGTCCATCATCTTCCAGGGCCTCACCATGGCGCCGGTGCTCAAGAAGCTGGGCATCACCGGTCTCAAGGACGTGTACCAGGAGCAGTATGAGCTGGCCCGGGGCCGGCTGGGTGCCATCCACGCGGCGCTGGCGGCGCTGGAGGCCATGCGCCGCAGGCGTGAGATTCCCGTGGATGTGCTGGAGCCCATGGAGCGCGACTACCAGCAGAAGGCCCAGGCGGTGGAGCAGGAGCTGACCACGCTCAAGCAGCAGTCCAACCGCTTCCACGAGGAGGAGCAGCAGGAGGCCATCCGCCGCGTTCTCATCGTGGAGAAGGACGCCCTCTTTAGTGCCTACCAGCAGGGCACGCTCAATAAGGAGGTTTTTGAGCACCTCACCACAGAACTGGACGAGCGCATGGCCAAGGCGAAGGACGCGGAGGCCCACGTGCCCGCGGAGGACGCCCACGCGCCGCCCCCGCAGGCGCTGGCCTCCTGAGAAGGAGGCAAAGATGGACCCCGGGTGGCTTCGCTGGACGCGCCCGGGGAGTCGTTTTCGGCCAGAGGGCTGATGGGAGGTACCCCGCGATTGGGAAGTCCAAACGCGGAGGTGCTAAAGAGGCACCGCATGACCCGAGCGTGGATCGCGGCTGCTGTCACCCTGGTGCTGGCTACCGGCTGCAAGTCCGAGAAGTCCGAGCAGGCCGCTTCGAAGCTGACGCTGAGTGGCGCGAGCACCCTCGCGCCCCTGGTCTCTGAAGTGGCCAAGCGCTTCGAGAAGAAGAACCCTGGCACCCGGGTAGATGTGCAGATGGGGGGCTCCTCGCGAGGCGTCATGGATGCCCGTCAGGGCCTCGTCGATATCGGGATGGTCTCGCGAGACCTGAAGCCTGACGAGACGGATCTGGACGCGCACCCCGTGGCCCGGGATGGGATCTGCATCATCGTCCACCAAACCAACCCGGTTGCCTCGCTGACCGATGAGCAGCTCGTGTCCATCTTCACGGGGAAGATCACGAACTGGAAGGATGTGGGTGGAGAGGACAAGCCCATCGTGGTCGTCAACAAGGCGGAGGGTCGCTCCACGCTGGACTTGTTCCTGTACCACTTCAAGCTGAAGAACTCCGATATCAAGGCGCAGGTCGTCATCGGCGACAACCAACAGGGCATCAAGACGGTCGAGACCTCTCCCGAGTCCATCGGCTACGTGTCGATTGGGGCCGCCGAGTTCGCCGCGAAGCACGGCGAGGCGCTCAAGCTGTTGCCGATGGCGGGCGTCGCCGCCAGCCTGGAGAACCTGCATAACGGTACGTTCCCCCTGGCCCGGACGCTTCACCTCGTGACGAAGAAGGGCCAGCAGAACGAGCTGGCCCGCAAGTTCATCACCTTCGCGCAGTCGCCTGAGACCCATGATCTCGTGGAGAAGCAGTACTTCATCCCGATGGGGGAGTGACGCACTGCTCCTGTGGGGGCTGCGGGGCATGGCCGTCATCTCCACGGCCATCGTGCTGCTCATTGCCTTGTTCATCGCGCGGGAGTCGTTCCCGCTGCTGAGCACCGTCTCTCCGCTGCGGCTCTTCACGGATCGCTCGTGGAACCCGCTGGAGGGCGCGTACAACCTGGCGCCCATGTTTGCGGGGACGGTGCTGGTCTCCGTGGGCGCGGTGCTGATCTCCGCGCCGCTGGGCATCGCCTCGGCCGTCTTCTGTCACTTCTATGCGCCTCCGCTGGTGGCGCGCGGCTACCGCGTCATCATCGAGCTGCTGGCGGGGATCCCCTCGGTCGTGTACGGGCTCTGGGGGCTCATGGTCGTCGTCCCGCTGATCGGGCGCATCCGGCCACTCGGGGCGAGCGTGCTAGCGGGGATTCTGGTTCTGGCGCTGATGATCCTCCCCACCATGGTGGTGGTGGCGGACGCCGCCCTGGCCCGGGTGCCGCGCGAGTACCTCCAGGGAGCGGCGGCGCTCGGGCTCTCGCGGTGGACCACGGTGCGGGAGGTGGCTCTCCCCGCGGCCCGGCGTGGGCTCGTCACCGGAGCGCTGCTGCAGACCGGACGCGCCGTGGGCGAGACCATGGCTGTCCTCATGGTCTGTGGCAACGTCGTTCAGGTGCCTGCCCGGCTGACCGATCCGGTGCGGACCCTCACGGCCAACATCGCGCTCGAGATGGCCTACGCCATGGGCAACCACCGGGCTGCGCTCTTCACGAGCGGCTTGATGCTGTTCTTGATGATCTTCGTGATCGTCGCCTGCGCGGAGCTCGTGGGCCGGGAGCGGGCCGATGCGTGAGCGTGTCCCTCGTGGAGCGGATCGGCTGGCCATGGTGGGCTTCTGGGCTGCGGCCCTGCTCGTCGCGACGCTCTTCGCGTGGCTGGTGGGGGATGTGCTCCAGCACGGCTTCGCTCACCTGTCCCTGGACTTCCTCACGGCCAACCCAGAGGACGCGGGAAGGGAAGGGGGCATTGCCCCCGTCATCGTCTCCACGCTGATCATCGTCGCGATCTGCATGACCGTGACGGTGCCTCTGGGGTTGGGGACGGCGCTTCTGCTGGCGGAGTTCCTGCCAGCTTCGAGTGGTCAGGGGCGCTTCGTGCGGAGAAGCCTCGACGTACTGGCGGGTGTCCCCTCCGTGGTGTTCGGCCTCTTTGGCAATGCGCTGTTCTGCCAGCGGCTCGGGCTGGGGTTCTCGCTGCTGTCGGGCGGGCTCACACTGGCGTGCATGGTGCTGCCGTACTTCACCCGGACGGCGGAGGAGGGGCTGCGCGCCGTGCCCCAGGACTACCGCACCGCCGCCGCGGCCCTGGGGCTGTCACGGACCGGGACGATTGCCCACGTGCTGATTCCCTCGGCGATGCCGGGGCTGGTGGCGGGATTCATCCTCGCCGTGACCCGCTCGCTGGCGGAGACCGCGGCGCTCATTTTCACCAGCGGCTATGTGGCTCGCATGCCCGAGTCCCTCTTCGAGTCGGGCCGGACGCTCTCGGTCCATATCTATGATCTGGCCATGAACGTCTCCGGCGGGGATGGGATGGCCTACTCCTCGGCCCTGGTGCTCATGGTTCTGCTCATCGTGCTGAACCGGAGCGCCATGTGGGTCAGCCGGAGGTGGTCCATGAAGAGGGTGGTGGCTTCATGAGCGCCTCGGTCGCGGACTGCCCAGCCATCCGCGCGGACAAGGTGAGCGTCCGCTACGGGAAGGCGCTGGCCTTCGAGGACGTGTCGCTGGAAGTCTCGGGTGGTGCCATTACCGCGCTCGTGGGGCCCTCGGGCTGCGGCAAGACGAGCTTCCTGAGCTGCATCAACCGGCTCACCGATCTCTACGAGGGCTGTGTCGTCTCCGGTCAGCTCACCGTGGGCGGAGAGAGCGTCCTGGCGCGCGGAATCGACTTGCTGGCGCTGCGGCGGCAGGTGGGGATGATCAGCCAGCGCCCCAACCCGTTCCCGCTCTCCATCTGGAGGAACCTGGAGCTGCCGCTGCGCGAGCACGGCGTCGGAGATCGCACCGAGCGCCAGCAGCGCATCGAGCAGGCTCTCCGGGACGTGGGCCTCTGGGACGAGGTGAAGGATCGGCTCAACCGCTCAGCCCATGCGCTCTCGGGAGGCCAGCAACAGCGGCTGTGCATTGCCCGGGCGCTGGTGCTCCGGCCGCGGGTGCTGCTGCTCGACGAGCCCTGCAGCGCCTTGGATCCCATCTCCAGCGGGGTGGTGGAGGATCACGTCGTCCAGCTCCGGAGGCGCTGTACAATCGTCATCGTCACCCACAACCTGGCGCAGGCCCGCCGCATCGCGGACGAGACCGCCGTGTTCTGGACCCGCGAGGGGCGCGGTTACCTGCTCGAGTCCGGTCCCACGGCGCGGATCTTCGAGGCCCCTCAGAACCCGGTAACAGCGGCCTACATCCAAGGACTCCGAGGCTGAGCCTTCCAGAGCCCGGGCGATCCAATTTCAGGCATACCCAACAAATACGGATGGTGGCGCGGTTGAACGGATCGGCCCTGACCGCCGGCGAGCCAGCTCAGATTACCGTCGATCATCACCAGCCTCACGGCGGGGGCAACCCTGCTCGTGGGGGGACGCTGTCGGCCACGGCCTCGGACCCGAGCGGAGTGACGCGGGTAGAGTTCTACGCGGGCACCCGGCTGCTCGGCACGGACACCACGGATCCGTACGGCCAGTTGTGGCAGGACGACCAGATCTACTGGGGCCGGGTCTCCTGGGCGGACGGCGCTCCCTTCGCGACGGGCCGCCGCGTCCAGGTTGACGTCGGGGTGGAGGTGAACAGCACCACCAACGAGTCCGTGGATCTCTTCTACGCCAGCGATGCCAACGCCCCCTCGTGGACGTACGTGACCACCGTCCGAGGGACGGCGCTGGGCTTCCAGGCCTCTCGGCGGATGACGTTCTCCCGGCCGGGAGTCTCCAGGTGGTGCGCGCCACCCTGCGGCATGACGCGCTCAACATCGCGGCCTGCACCAGCGGCACCCTGGACGAGCACGACGATCTGTCGGAGGGCACCCACTCGCTGACCACGAAGGCCTACGACTCCGCGGGCCACGCCACGGTCTCTGCGGCGGTGCCGGTGATCATCGACTACACGCCGCCCACACTGCTGATCCACAGCCCTGTTCAGGGCTCCCTCGTCCGGGGGTCGGTCCAGGTGAACGCGGCCGCCAGCGACAACCGGGGCGTGACGCGGGTGGAGTTCTCTCGGCGCGACGCTGCTCAACGGCGACACCACCGAGCCGTACTCCGCGACGTGGGACACCACAGCGGGGGCCCAATGGATACCGCCAACTCTACATTCGCGCCTACGACGCCACGGGGAACTTCCGGGAGGTCTACCGGGACGTCTCGGTGGACAACTTGGGCCCCACGGTGGCCATCACTTCTCCGGCCAACGGATCGTCCGTGTTCCTGAGCACGGCGATCCAGGCGACGGCGGCCGACAACAACGCCGTGACCCAGGTGGTCTTCTACGATGGAGCCACCGTTATCGGCACGGACACCTCCGCGCCCTACAGCCTGAACTGGAGCACGCTGTTCGTGTCCAAGGGCCAGCACACGCTGACCGCTCGGGCTACGGACTCGGCCGGCAACGTCACCACCTCCGCACCCGTGGTCGTGACGGTCCATTAGCGGGTCGGCCCCCACGTGAACTTGGCGGATCCAGTCGCATGCCTCTCCGGCAAATAGAGATATGCGATTTTTCCAGTTCTGCTTGATCGCGGGGTTCGCGTTGATGGCCTGTGGGCCCCAGGATGACAACGCTCTGGAGGACCTTGCTCCGGTCTTCGGCACGGTTCGCGGCGCTCTGGGCGAGCCCACGGTCGCGATTACCTCTCCGGTGCAGGGCGCCAGGGTCCACGGCTTGGATTGGATCACGGCAGACGCCAAGGACGACGTCTCGGTGAGCCGGGTCGAGTTCTTCCTGGATGGGAACTACATGACGTCGGTGACCTCGGCCACCTACAGCACTTTCTGGTTCACCGATGACTTCCCGAACGGCCCCCATGTGCTCACGGCGAAGGCTTACGACGGCGATGGGCACGTGACGACCTCGGCTCCGGTCTCCATCATCGTGGACAATGACTACGTGCCTCCGGCGGTGAGCATCATCTCGCCGGCGCAGGGAGCCTCTCTGGCGGGCATGGTCTCGGTCGAGGCGTCCGCCAGCGACGACCGCAGCGTGAGTTCGGTGTACTTCTACGCCGATGGCACCTTCGTCAAGGCGGTGTACTCGGCGCCGTTCGTTCTGACCTGGGACTCCCACGCGGTCCCGAACGGTACCCACACGCTGACCGCAGAGGCCAGGGATGAACAGGGCAATCGCACCTTGAGTGTGCCGGTGACCGTCACGGTGGCCCAGCCGGGCTCGGCCGAGTACGACCTGGGCAGGGGCGTCCCGACATGCCCAGAGGGCTCCTCGATCTGTGACACTGCGGCGCTGGTGCAGGGCCGCGGGTTCTATGGCCCCGAGCCCCACGCGCCGAACACGATCGGAGGTAGCTGTGCGGATGGCACGGATAACTCCTATCGAGACGAGCAGATCCACTGGCTTCGGGTGTCGCGGTCGGATGGGCTCCCCTTCGCGGCAGGCCGACGAGTCCGGGTCGATGTCGCCGTCGAGGCGGACCTCTTCCCCGGCTACGTCGTGGAGCTCTTCTCCGCGACCGATGCCTCTGCGCCCGTGTGGACGCACCTGGCCACGCACCGGCTGGACTGGAACATGCGAGACCTTCAGGTGTTCTCGTCGGAGTACGTGCTCCCCGAGGGGCGTGTGCAGGCTGTGCGCGCCAACTATCACTACGGGGAGATGTTCCCCACGCCGTGTAGCAACGGCCCCATCGATGATCGGGACGATCTGGTCTTCGGAGTAGGGGAGGCGGTGGACGTCGCAGCTCCCACGGCGGTCATCACGGCGCCTGTGGCCAATCAGCAGATCACCGGCACGTTCACAGTGAAGGTCGCGGCCGAGGACGATTTCAACGTGACGCGCGTGGAGGTCTATGACGGCCAGACGCTGATCGGGACGGACACTACGGCGCCCTTCGCCGTGGCGTGGGGTACTCAGACCGCGGCCGACGGCACGCACACGCTCACCGCGAAGGCTTACGACGCCGTGGGCCATGTGGGTACCTCTGCGCCGCTCTCGATGATCGTGGACAGGAACCGGCCCGGAGTGGCGCTCACCGCTCCCGCCCGTGCCTCGGTGGTTCGGGGCGTCGTCCAGTTGACGGCCAGCGCCAGTGATGACCGAGGTGTCACGAGGGTCGAGTTCTACGAGTACGGGTATTACGCCTCCGCGCTGATCGGGACCGATACCACCGCGCCGTACTCCGTGCCCTGGGACACCCTGGCGTTCTCGAACGTCCAGCACGGTATGTTTGCCAGGGCTTTTGACATCGCTGGCAACTACCAGGATTCGGAGATCATCGGCATCACCGTGGACAACGCCAGCCCCACCGTGGTCATCACCTCGCCGGCGAATGGAGCCAAGGTGTCCCTGAGCACAACGATTCAGGCGAACGCGAGCGACACCAACGGAGTGGCGCAGGTGGCGTTCTACGATGGCAGCAAGCTGATCGGGACAGACACCACGGCGCCCTACAGCGTGACCTGGGGCCTCCTGCTCGTGTCCAGGGGACAGCACACGCTGACGGCTCGGGCCACCGACTTGGTGGGCAACGTCACCACCTCCGCACTGGTCGTGGTGACAGTCCAGTAGCGAGTCCTCGGGCATCGATACGGGAGGGGGCTATACAGAACCCACCCTCAGCGCCGGTGCCATGGGAAGCGGTAGGCGGGCCCAGGCACATCGTGACCATGGAATGGGCGACCACGCCTGTGCGCCCCGGAGCGCTTCCAGGCCCGAGCCTTCGCCTGCCCCGAACATCTTTCCGCCGGAATCGCTTCCGGAGCGTGTGAACCAGGATTCAGACTCGGAGCCGAAGGCCTTTCGCACCTGCTCCGAAAGTGTCTGACAAGCAGACTGGTTGGCCACGGTCAGTTCGGACAAGCGGCGCTGGGCACCCTCGTCGGTCGGTGTTTCCTCCGGTGGTGTCTGGCACGCACGTGTCTGACAAGCAGACCGGTAGGCTACGGCTGCGTCTGGTAACTGGCGCTGAGCACCCTCAGCGGGCGGTGTTTCCTCATGCGGTGTCTGGCACGCACGTGTCTGACAAGCAGACCGGTAGGCCACGGCTGCGTCTGGCAACTGGCGCGGCGGCGTCGCAGAAGGAGCAGGAGCTTCCGATGGCCCTTCGCGCGAACCGGTCTGACCAGCAGCCCCGCGGAGCACTGCCGTATCCGGCAGGTTGCCCTGAAGGGGCTCGAAGGGAAGGGCATCTTCCGGCGGCTCCTCGTGTAAACCGGTCTGACAAGCAGGTCGGTGAGGATGATCCGCGTCCACTTCCTTGTCTCCCGTGGGCTTGGACTTGGAACTCCGCTCAGGTCTTTGATGCGCCGAGCCGTGGAGTCTTGGCGGTGGGGTGTACTCACGGCGGGTTGATGCGAGCGAGCTGAGCACGCGCTCATCGCTTGCCTGGAGCAGCGCCGGCAACTCTCGCTTCAGTGCTTGAGCGTCTTTGTCTCCCAACGCGTGGAAGGCACAGAGCCCCCAGTGGCGGATGGCCGCGCAGTCCAGAACGGGGAGCAGTCGTGCGGCCATGGCCCAGAAAGAGCGCTCCAGCGTCTGGACGAGCAGGAAGTGCCCAGGACGGTTCGCCGCCACAGCGGCCAACCGCAGCAGCTCGAACTCCCGTCTTGCCCAGACGCTGCTCTCTTCCCAGTGCGCCGCCTCTCCTAACGTGAAGCATACGTTTAGGAGCTGGCTCAAGTTGGACGCGGAGGCTCGCTCGCAGCAGGCGGCCAGCAAATCCACCATCAGCTCTCGCTTGAGCTCGAGGAATCCTTCCAGCAGGCGCTGTCTCTCTGGATGGGAGGGGCCTTCGGCGTGGAGTGCCACGCTCAGGTTCTCCAGCGTCACTGCCTCCTGCAAAGGCACCGCGCGGCTCCGGCGTCCAGGGTGCTGCACCACCAGTCCTCGCGCTTCGAGCCGTAGCAATGCCACCCGGGCCGTGGCTCGTGAGACACCGTGGCGCTCTGCCAGCACCTGCTCCGAGGGAAGAAAGCCATTCCTGGGCAGCTTGCCCCAGGAGATCACTTGCTCGAGGTCATGCTCGATGTGCGCTACGAGCCCCGTCCGTTCCATGCCCGCCACCCTTCTCGTTGCAAAGGGCCAGGAGCACATCAGATGGGTCTGACACGAGCGCTGAGCGGGCCTCGGGGAATGTCCCACTGCAGGGGGACACCCGCTTGGTTCTGGGGCTCAAGCTCGAGCGTATAGGCCCAGCGCTGGGAGCGAGCCCGGGCCACGATGCTCGGGCTCACTCCGCCAGATGGCTAGCGACGGCGACCGAACAGCCGCAGCAGCGCCAGGAAGAGGTTGATGAAGTCCAGGTACAGCGTGAGCGCGCCGACGATGCTGACAGTCGCGGCGCTGCTGTAGCCCGTGGCCGCGTGCATCTCGCGCAGCTTCTGGGTGTCATAGGCCGTCAGACCCGCGAACACCACGACGCAGGCGCAGGCGGTGACGAAGCCCATCATGTCGCTGCCCATGAAGATGTTCACCACGCTGGCGATGATGATGCCCACCAAGCCCATGAAGAGGAACGCGCCCCAGCCGCTCAGGTCTTTCTTCGTGAAGGTGCCGTAGAGGCTCATCGCGCCGAAGGTACCGCCCGTCATCAGGAACGCCTGACCGATGGAGCCCTCCGTGTAGATCAGGAAGTAGATGGACAGCGTCATGCCTGTGAGCGCCGCGTAGCCCACGAACAGCGCGCCGGCCAATGCGCCCGGCAGCCGCGCCGCCGCCAGCGAGAGCACGAACACCAGGCCCAGCTCCGCCAGCAGCAGCGGGATGCGCCACTGGAACGTGAACTCGAGCAGCGCCCGGTTGCTCACCGTGTAGAGCGCCATCACACCGGTGATCCACAGGCCGGCGAACATCCAGCCATACACGCGCGACATGAACGCGCGCCGAGACTCCTGCACGAGGGTGGCGTTCACCTCCTCGCTGGAGGTCGTCTGCCATCCATTGGTTTCCCAACCCATGGTCTGCTTCGTCCTTTCCTGCGCCGGGAGCACCCCGGCGGTATCCGCCTACCTTATATAGCGCGAAGCGGTGGGTGCTGTGCTCCCTCCGCCCGCCCAAAGTGGAAAGGACCGAGGCTGTCTGGCTGCTCGTGAAATCCCAGGTTCAGATGGCCTTCCACGCCATGAGCAGCTTGTGGGCGACCTCCGTGGTGATGAGGGGGATGACTCCGCCGCCACCCATGATGTTGACGATCTCCCCCATGGAGCCCCGGCACACGCCGCCCCAGGCGGGCTGCTTCGCCAGTCCCACCGAGGCATAGGCCGAGTAGTCCACGTAGAACGACGAGGGCAGTGCTCCTGTCTCCGTGCACACGAAGTGGTCCTCGGGCTGCGTCTCCACCACCTCCTGCACCACGTAGCCGCCACCCGTGGGGTCCGTGACGGCGCGCTCGCACAGCTCCGCCCAGCCCAGCGGCGCCCCGTAGAGCGCCTGCGCACGCTCGTTGTACGGCACTGTGCCTACCGAGCGTCCCAAGAACACGGCCTTCCCGCCGTAGTCCCACGCGCGCTTGAGCACGTAGCGGTGGGGCTCAGCGGCCACGGCGGCCACGATGTCGTCCAGCTTCTCTCCACCCGGCCCCTGGGTGGGCGCGTGACGGAAGCGCCGCGTCCACGGCACGCAGGCCCGGATGGCCTCCAGCTCGTCGGCGCTCAGCCCTATGCCCTCGGCCAGCTCCGGCTCGGCCAGGGCCTGCGAGAGCAGCGCGAACGTCGTCTTCACCTCCATCTGCGAGGTGGGCGGGTTGAGGAAGACGGCCTTCTTCCCGGGCACCGTCCCCAGGAAATCCTCCACCCACGGCGAGGGCGTCTCCTCCAGCCGACGTACGAAGAGGTGCCGGTACACCAGATCGTACTTCTTGCCGTTCACGATGAAGGCGTCATCGCCCGACACTTCGTCCGGGTGGACTACGTCCGCGTCCGCGCCGAACTCTCGGAAGCGCTCGGCCAGGTAGCGCAGCTCCGTGATCTGCGAGTCGTTGCGCCGGCAGAGCAGGGCGATCGTGTTGGGCTGCTGGCCCTTCCGCTCGATGGCGTACCCGTCCAGCAGCGCGCGGTAGAGTGCCAGGGCGTTGCTGCCGTTGAGCGTCAGCAGCGCGTGGATGGCCTTCTCCGGATAGCCGAAGTGACGCGCCACCACCTCCAGGAACGTCCGGGCCGCGATGTCCGAGTACCCCTGCATCGCCGGGATCGTGGTGTTGATCTCCAGCGCGCGCGGCTGGTTCGCCGTGTTCACGAAGAAGTCCACGCGCGTGGTGGCCAAACGGGAGACCTGCTGCCAAGTGCGCTCGGCAATGGAGCGTTCCAGCGGTGACAGGGCCCCGAGCAGCACGTCCCGGGTTCCGCCGTTGAGCACCGCGTCCGCCATCTTCAGCGTGGCCGAGGACAGCTTCGCGGCGAGCTCCGAGCGGCGGCGGATCTCCGCGGCGTCCAAGATGACGGCCGTGCCGGTGATGGGGATGGGACGCGTGGTGCCGTCTTTCGCCGTCACAGCCAGGCCTCGCTTGTAGGCAGTCTGGGCCAGCTCGGCGCCGAACTTGGGGGCCTGGAACCGCAGCACTTCTAAAAGTTCATTCACGGGGGTAAACCCTTCTTCATGGCCAAGACACTCGAGTTCTTTTTCGACTATGCCAGCCCTTATTCCTACCTGGCTTCGGAGCAGCTGGAAGCCATCGTGCAACGTACCGGAGTGGAGGTCCGCTGGCGCCCCTTTCTACTAGGGGCCGTCTTCAAGGCCACGGGGAACGTGCCACCCATCACCACCCCGAGCAAGGGGGTGTATCTGGCCATGGATCTCGATGATTGGGCCGGCTACCTGGGCCTGCCGAAGTTCCGGCTGCCGGACGAGTTCCCCATCAACTCGCTCAAGGCCAACCGGCTCGGGCTGGTGGCGGCGGAGCAGGGCCTCATCGTCCCGTTCTCTCTTGCGGTGTTCCGCGCGGCCTTCGTTCACGGCCGGGACTTGAACAACCTGGAGGTGCTCACGGGGCTTGTCCGCGAGGTGGGCATGGATCCGGAGAAGGCGCTGGCGCGGCTGGAGAACCAGGAGATCAAAGACGCGCTGCGCCGCAACACGGACGAGGCTGTCGCCCGGGGGGCCTTCGGGGCTCCCACCTTCTTCGTGGGAGAGCGCATGTTCTTCGGCAATGATCGGCTGATGTTCGTCGAGCGGGCGCTGAAAGCAGTCTGAGAGGAGACACGGCATGGCTTCGCTGACTGGAGGGCAGCTCGTTGCACGGATGCTGAAGAAGGAGGGGGTCCGGCACATCTTCACACTGTCGGGCCTGCACGTGGCCCCCATCTACGCCGGGTGCGTGGAGGAGGGCATCCACGTCATCGACACGCGCCACGAGCAGGCCGCCGCGCACGCCGCGGACGCGTACGCCCGGGTGACCCGCGGGGTGGGGGTGGCGGTGGTGACGGCGGGGCCGGGCGTGACGGACGCGCTCACGGGCGTGGCTAACGCCTACGCGGCCAGCTCGCCAATGATCCTCCTGGGCGGCGCGGCCCCCATCTTCAACCAGAGCCGTGGCTCGCTGCAGGAGATGGAGCAGGTGGATCTGTTTCATCGCATCTCCAAGTGGTCGGATCGCGTCCCCACGCCGGAGCTGGTGCCTTCGTACATGGCCAAGGCGTTTCGCGTGGCGGCCACGGGCCGCCCCGGGCCCGTCTTCCTCGAGCTGGCGTGGGACGTGCTCTCCAACGGCGCGGACGAGGAGACGCTGAACATGCCGCGCCAGTACCGCACGGATGCGCGCCAGCCGCCGGATCCGCGCAAGGTGGACGCCGCCATGGCGCTGCTCCAGGCCGCCGAGCGCCCCGCCGTTATCGCCGGCTCCTCCATTTATTGGGACGGGGCCTGGGATGCGCTGCGCCGCTTCTGCGAGACGGCGCAGGTGCCCGTGTTCCTCAATGGCGCGGGCCGAGGCTGCCTCCCCGCCGGCCACCCGCTCTTCTTCCAGCACACGCGCAAGGAGGCCCTCACCGGCGCGGACGTGGTGTTCGTCATCGGCACGCCGTTCGACTTCCGCCTCAACTACGGCTCCGAGCCCACCTTCAGCTCGGAGACGAAGATCGTCCAGGTGGACATTGATCCCGTGGAGATCGGCCGCAACCGCGCGGTGGAGGTGGGCATCATCGCCGACAGCTTCAGCGCGCTCGAGGCCTTCGCGGCCGCGGCGCCCCGCGTGAAGCGCGACACGTTCATCTCCGGCTTGCGCGCCAAGGAGGACAAGCGGCTGAAGGACCTGGAGCAGTGGACCCAGGACGACAGCGTCCCCATCCACCACTACCGGCTCGCCAAGGAGATGTCCGACGTGGCGAACGCGGCGGGCCAGGATCCGGTGTTCATCGCGGACGGTGGCAACTGGGTGGCCATGGCCGCCAAGGTCATCGAGCTGCGCAAGCCGGGCCGCTGGCTGGATCCCGGGCCGCTCGGGTGTCTGGGCGTGGGCGCGCCGTTCGCCATTGCCTCCAAGGTGCTGCACCCCGAGCGCACCCACTGGATCATCCAGGGCGATGGCTCGTTCGGCCTCAACGGCATGGACTTCGAGACGGCTGTGCGCTTCAAGCTGCCCATGGTCTGCGTGGTGGGCAATGACGCGGCCTGGGGGCAGATCCGCCTGCCGCAGGTGGGCATGTTCGGCGAGGACAAGTCTCCCGCCACGCTGCTGGCACCCACTCGCTACGACAAGGTGGTGGAGGCGCTCGGCGGCCACGGCGAGCACGTCACCGAGCCCTCGCAGATCCGCCCCGCACTGGAGCGCGCCGTGGCCAGCGGCACGGTGGCCTGCGTGAACGTCATGCTCGATCCCGAGGCGCCCATGAAGGCGGGTGCGATGGGGTACGCCGTGTAGCGCGGAGGTTTCCCCTGCTTGCGCGGCGGGGCCTCTTGGCCTACAAACAAACGCAACTGTTGTTCATCTGGACTTCGTGGACGTGAGCCGCTCCTCCTACCGCTCGCAACGCAGTGCCCCCCGGCCGCGCCTCCTGGCGCTGCCGCTCGTGGCTCTGTGCGCGGTGGTCTACCTGGGCAGCGCGGCGCACTTCGCCCTCGTCCAGCACTCCACCTGCCTGGAGCACGGCGAGATCCTCCACCTCGAAGAGGACGGAGGATCCGAGCCGTCTCAGCGATCCGAGGCCTCCTTCACGGACGAGCGCATCACCAGCGCGCGTCTGCGAGCCCGGATCGGCCACGGTGCCGAGGCGCACTGCTCGCACGCCTCGCTGCGCCGTGAGTCGCTGCTTCCCGCGGCGTGGTGGCTCGCCGCGCTGGCTCTCCAAGCCGAGTCCGGCCGGGGGCCCGCGCAGGATCTGCTCCTCCCAGAGCCCGTGGCGCGGCTGCGGCTGGCGCCCAAATCGTCTCCTCCACTGTCCTGAGTCTCTCGGAGCGCGTCCGCCGTACGGCACCCGTGTGCCGTGCGGGTGATGGCGGCTGAACGCCCGCGCACGTCCGCTGGCTGCCTGTGCCCGTGAGTCGCGGCCCGTGTGTCACCCCTGGCTGACGCCTGGCTCCCGCGCGCGTGGGCTGTTGCCTCGCGCGAGAGGCCCATTCCTCCTCTATGCCCAACTTCGCGTGCCGTGCGCCGTGTTCCCCCAGCGGGGAGCCCGGTGCACAGCCCGCGCTGATGCCGTACCGAAGTTCCCACCTTTCCACCTTGTGGAGTCAAAACCATGAAGCTGAAGCTCTTTTCCGCTGTTCTGCTGTCCACCTCCTTGGTCTTCGGGTGTGGAGGCGACGAGGAGACCGCCGACACCGAGGGGTGCGAGCACCTCCAGGCAGGCCCGGCCTCCTCCATCAACGCCTCCGCTTCCGGCACGGCCGCGCCCGCCGTGAGCAATGATCACCGCCGCTACGACATCACCCTGGCCGACGTCACCGGCGGCAAGGGCGGCTCTGTCTCCTTCGCCGCTTCCGAGGCTGTCGACTACATCCTCTTCACCAGCGCGGACGTGCCGGTGACGGTGAAGGACGGAAACGGCCAGACCGTCGCGGCAGAGGAGAGCGTGAAGAGCTCCTCCGAGTGCACGGAGATCAAGGGCCGCCACACGTTCCCGCTGAATGTGGGCACGTACACGCTCACGTTCGGTCCCACCACGGCGACGACCGTCTCGCTCGTCATCGAGGAGTCCGGGACCGATCACGAGCACTGAGCCCGCTCGACACCCGCGGAGTCACGAGCGGGCGCGTGAGGGAGCACGGCACGCGCCCGCGCAGCAACCGGAGTGAACCATTTGAGGCCCCCTGGGGCCCGAGCTTGTGAGGTGCCCATGCTGGCGCGACTGCTGCGAGCCGAAGAACCCTCCCTCTTCACCCGTGGGCCTTGGGATGACGTCCCGGATGCCGAGCTGCCCACGCCGCCGCTGCGCGAGGGGCTGGGACACGCTCACCTGCGGGTGAGCACGCACGTGCCGCTCGCGCAGGCCTACTTTGATCAGGGGCTGAACCTGCTGCACCTGGGGTGGGGCCCCGAGGCCCGCCGCGCCTTCGCCGAGGCCGCGCGGCAGGATCCCTCCCTCGCCATGGCGTGGTGGGGGCTGGCCCTCACGCGCGGCGCCGGAGGCCGGTTCTCCGCCGATCGCGCCCAGGCCATCCACAAGGCACTCGCGCTCGCCGAGGGCGTGACGGACCGGGAGCAGCGCTACATCGTCGCGGCGAGCCTCCTGGCCGACAAGGGGCCCGCCAATGGGCGGCAGGCGTTCATCCGGGAGATGGAGCACCACATCGACCGGCACCCGGAGGATGCCGAGGCGCGGCTGCTGCTCGCCGGCTTCCTGATGGACGGGTACGAGCCTGATGGGCGCCCCGGCTCGGGCCAGCCGTACGCGCAGGCGCTCCTGCGAGAGTTGCTGCGCACGCACCCGCACCACGAGGGCGTCCACTTCGCCTGGGTGGCGGCGATGCTCGGCAGCGGGCGCCCCGAGGCGGCCAAGGACAGCGCGCTCTGGCTGCTGTCGCTCGCGGCGAGGGCCAGTCCGTGTCTGCTGGGGGCGGGGCGGCTGCTGCAGCGGATCGGGCTGACGGAACAGGCCCGCGAGGCCTTCCAGGGGGCGATCGAGGCCGATGAGGCCTGGCTGGCCCAGGAGAAGCTGCCCGTGACTGCCGCGCCGGCCGCCGCCGAGGCGATGCGGCTGCTCGTCAGCACCTGCGCCGAGGCGGGGCGCTACACCGAGGGGCAAGCCTGGGCCCGCCGCCTCCGGACCCATGTGGAGGCGGCAGGGCAGGGACAAGCGGTGGTGCTCGTGGCGTGTGCCCTCGCCGGACTGCATCTGCGCTTTGGCTTCGGGCGCGCCGCGGCGGATGTCCGCGTGGAACTGGACGCGGAGGCCCCTGCCGCGGAGAGAGGCTTGCTCGAGGGCCTTCGCTGCTACACCCGGGCCCTGGCGGCCCTGGAGGCGGGCAGGATAGGGGAGGTGGAAAAGGCGTGTGCGTCGCTCGAAGCCCTGCAGCAGATGCTGGCCGAGGGGCGCCGCGCCGAGGGACAGGCCCTCTGCCCGCGTGATGTGGCCCGTGTCGTGGAGGTCGCGGCCGATGAGCTGCGAGGCTCGCTGGAGGCCCGCCGCGGAGACGCCGCCCGCGCGGAGGCCACCTTCATCCGCGCCGTCCGACTGGAGCGCCGCCTGCGCACTGCGGGGCCCGCTCCGTTCTCCCGGCCCGCGCGAGAGTCGCTGGCCCGCGCGCGCCTCCGCTTCGGGAGGGTTGAGAAGGCGCTCGAGTTGGCGCTAGAGCTCGCGGCGGAGCGGCCGGGAAGCGGCCACGCGCGCTTCCTCGTCGCGGAGACCCGGGTGGCGCAGGGGAGCTTCCCGGAGGCGGTGCTGGACTTCGCCTCCTTCCTCGAGCGCTGGCGTCAGGCGGATCCGCACCTGCCGGAGCTGCAGCGTGCCCAGGCGTTCATGGCGGGGCGTGGGCGCTACCTGCGCGTCGTGGGCGGCGAGGCGTCGAAGGTTCCGCCGCTCAAGATCGTCCGGGCCCGCGCGAAGGTTCTGGGGTGAGCACTGCCCGCAGGGAGATCGGGACATCCTCTTGACGGTGGAGGTGGGTTCGGGAATGCGTGAGCCTCGAACCTTCATCCCCCGAGGAGCTCATGTCCCCCTTCCGTATTCACTCCGGCAACGCCGCGCTGCTCGTCGTGGACATCCAGGAGCGCCTGTGCGCGGCGATGGAGAAGGAGCCCTTGGAGCGCGTGCTCAAGCGCGCCGGTGCCGCCATCGAGGGCGCCAAGGCGCTCCATCTTCCCATCCTCGTCACCGAGCAGTACCCGAAGGGGCTCGGGCCCACGCACCATCAGCTGTGCGAGCATCTCGGGGAGTTCAAGGCGGTGGAGAAGCTGGAGTTCAGCGCCGCCACGGCGGACGTGCTCACGTCGCTGAAGGGCCGCAAGCAGGTCCTGCTCGCGGGGATGGAGACGCACATCTGCGTCTTCCAGACGGCGAGGGATCTCTTGGAGAAGGGCTTCGAAGTCTTCCTCCTGGCGGACGCCGTGCTGTCCCGCTCGGCCGAGGATCGGCGCGTGGGCTTCGAGCTGTGCAAGGAGGTGGGCGCCCGGGTGACCACGGTGGAGTCCGCGCTCTTCGACATGCTCGGGCGCGCGGGCTCCCCGGAGTTCAAGCTCATCTCCGCCGCGGTGAAGTAGGCCGCGGCCGGCTCAGCGGCTCATGCGCTCCGGGGGCCTTGGGGCTCCCGAGCTGGGCGGCGGCTCATGGCCCTCCAGCGAGGTGGCGGGCAGTGAGGGCGACAGGGCGCCTACGTAGAGCAGGCCGTGGTAGCCCTCCAGGGAGCGCTCGTTGAACATCCTGACGTACGGCGTCTGCCCCGGAGCCGCGGCCACCCGCTCGCTCGGGGTGGCGCCGACGACAGTGCACACCAGCTTCGCATCCCGGTTCAGATCACACCCCCAGCGCTTGCCCTGGGCGTAGCTGAGGTCGAGCGCCATCAGCGAGGAATCGGTGCCCACCAGCCGCTTCGCCATGGGAACGAAGTCTGGATCCCACTGCGTGCCCTGCACCGTGCGTGTGTGTGTGTTGCCCGCGAGGATGACGAAGAGCTCATCCGGGTGGGCCTTGCGGCGATCCTGCCAGACCTTGGCCAGGAGCGCGTCGCGCTGAGTTCCGATGGCCTCCTCCGTGTCATAGGCCACCAGGGTGATGAACAGGCCGTAGTTGCGCAGCGAGCGGACGCGGTCGATCAGATCCATGATGGCGCGGCTGCTGCGGCCATCCTGGTAGGGCCGGCGCCAGAACAGGCCGCGCAGCAGCTCGTCCTGGTCCGAGGGCGCACCCGGGCTGGCCAGGTAGCGGTTGAGGCGCTCTTGCTCCGTGCGGGGGATGGACAGGCCCAGCACCACGGAGAGCCCCGCCGCCGAGGCCTGGCACACCATGTCCCCCACGACTGCGGGAGCCTCACGCGTGCCGAGCTGCTCGCCGATGAGCAGTGCCTGGCCGGGCTTGAGCAGGGCGGTCAGCCCTCGGACTTCCTGGGGGCAGGGCTGCACCACCTGGGGCTGCGCGGTGCCCTCCTGCTTCCAGCGCTCCAGGTAGAACTCGGGCTCGCGCAGCTGGGGACGGTCCGGCTCGGGCGTCACGTTGCGGGCCACCACCTCGATGCCGGCGCCCGACTCCAGCCGCGTGGTGAGCTCCTTCTCCAGCGGCATGTCTCGCAGGCCGGTGGTCGTCTCGCGGTCCTGGTTCTTCTTCTCGAGCGAGGTGTGATCCTTCGCCTCGAGCTCGGCGAACTCGTACTGCATGAACTTGTAGAGGTTGGGCCGCTGCTCGCTGTTGTTGCTGATCACCGTGCGCCACATCCGGTAGATGCGGACCACGGACTGCCGGGGCCCCACGCGCAGCCCGGACACCAGGTAGCGGTACTGGCTCTGGTTGCCCCACTGCTCTTCTGGACGCTGCGGCTGCTGCCAGGTGGTGAGCAGCACTGTCTCGTCCTCGGTGGGCTCGAAGCCGTAGCCCTTCTCGGCCAGCAGCTTGCGCGTCTCCGCCAGGGCCTCCTCGAGCGGCTTCAGGTAGACGTGCTCGTAGCGTGGGGTGGACGGCTCGGCGACGGTGGGCCGGGGGCTCTGGGAGGCACAGCCGGCCACCCAGACGGCGAGGCAGGAGGACAGGAGGACGCGCGAGGCCATGGATGCTCCGGAGCGGTGGGGCAACACTCCCACAACGCACCACGCGCGCCCTCATATCGGCTGAACCGGCGTGCCCCGCTGCGGAGCACGCCGGGGCTCACTCAGCGTGTGGGATCGAGCAGATCCAAGAAGCCACGGATGAGCGCGGCGATCGCCACGAGCAGGCTCGCGGCCACCGTCTGCGAGCCGCCGACCGGGTAGTCATAGAAGAAGGCGAACAGGTAGCCGCCGAAGCCCGAGATGCACCCGAAGAGGGTGGCCAGCAGGAACGTCCACCGGAGCCGGAAGTCCAGCACCAGCGCGGCGATGGCCGACAGGGTGGAGAAGGCGAACACGGGCAGCGAGCCCAGGGCCCGCGCCGACACGCCCACCATGACGCCAATGGACATCATCAACGTCGCGTCCAGGATGCGCACGGGGAGCCCCTGCACGGTGGCGCCCACCCGGTCGAAGCTGACGAAGGTGAAGCCCCGGTACCACCACAACTGGAGGACGAGGATGGCGCCGCCCACGCCCGCCACGGTGTAGAAGTTCTCTGGCGTCACGAGCACCGCGGTGCCGAAGAGGATGCCCTGGATGTCATGGGCCTCCTGGGCGATGCGGTCGCCCACCAGCACGGCCGCGCCTCCGGCGAACGCGAAGGCCAGGCCGAGCATGCTCTCGCGGGTGAGCTTGAGCCGGGCGGGATCCAGCATCAGCAGCAGCGTGGCCAGAACGGACAGGGCGGTGGCGCCCACCATGGGGTCCACGTGCATGCCCAGGTGGATCTGCGCGAAGAACGCCAGGGCCACGCCCAGACCGGCCGCGTGGGTGACGGCGGCGCTGACGAACACCATGCGCCGCAGCACCACGTAGACGCTCAGGAAGCCGAGCACGCCTCCGGCGATCAGGGCGCAGAGGATGGGATCGCGGAACAGATCCCAGCTGTCCTGGAACTGCTGCCACTTCGAGATCTCAGTGATGGCTGTGTCCATGGTGGGATCCAGGGGGGGCTCCTGACTTGGCTTGAGCGCAGTACTCGTCGCCGTATTGGTGACGGAAGGCGGGGGAGCAGAAGACGGTCTGGCTGTCTCCCACGATGATGGAGGGCGTCTCGCGGTCCAGGAACACCATGACGTCGGCGTGCCTGGCGGCCAGGCTCAGATCGTGGCTCACCACCACCACGGCCATGTTCTGCTCGCGCGCCAGCCGCACGAGCCGCTCCATGGTCTGCTGCTCGGCAACAGCGTCCATGGCGGCGGTGGGCTCGTCCAGCAGGACGAACTCCGCCTCGCTGGCGATGACCCGCGCCAGCAGGGCGCGCTGCTTCTGGCCCTCGGACAGCTCGCGGTAGGGGCGCTGGGCGAAGGAGCGCGCGCCCGCCGTGTCGATGGCCGCCTCGGCGATCTTTCTCTCCTCCCCGGTGGAGAAGGGCCGCAGGAAGTTCCAGCCCCGCAGACGTCCCCAGATCACCATCTCGTTGGGGCGCATGGGCAGCACGGCGTCGATGCCGATCGTCTGCGGCACATAGGACCACTTCAGGTCCGGGCGGTGGCGGATGACCCGGCCGGACACCGGCGGGATCATCCCCAGCAGCGTCTTGAACCAGGTGCTCTTGCCCGAGCCGTTGCGGCCTACGACGGAGATGAAGCTTCCCTTGTGAATCTTCAGGTTGAAGGCGGGCAGGATGGGCGTCTCGCCGTAGCCCACGGCGAGGTCCTCGCAGGAGATGAGCAGATCGCCCTTCTGCGCGGGAGCGGCGGCCGGGGGGGCTTCACCCGGCTTGGGAGGATCATCGGTCTTCACGCTGCACCTCGGCCTTGGGGGCCAGCTCGGAGATCGTCTTGAGGATCTGGGCTCGGGTGGTGGTGTTGGAGTTGAGGTCCACGACCCCGTCTAATCCGGGCTCGGCCGCGGCCCAGTCGATGGGATCGAAGCTGACGGGGGTGAGCTCCAGCGTCAGGTCCAGCCGGACGCGCGGCGCATGCTCGCGATCCGAGGGCACATCGAGCGCCCCCGTAATGACCGCGGCCGGTTCGGCCTGGGTACCGGAGGAGGTGAGTTCGAACCGGAAGGGGCGCTCACCGGGGAACCGGGGCGTGGCGCGCGAGTCGCGCACGTTGCCCTCGAGCCGCACGGACGTCAGCGTCCAGCGGGCGTTGGAGACGGTCGTCTGTGGCAGCTCGCAGTCGGGCTGGCACTCCAGCGTGCGAGTCTCCGGAGCCAGCAGGTCCAACTCGCCCACGGGGAGGGTGGCAACCGTGGTCGCCGTGGCGCCTCCACCGGCCAGCTCGGCGGCGACGTCCTCATAAGACACTTGCGCGCCGTCGTCCCGGTCGCAGTGCCCGTTGTGGCAGATGCTGTAGCCCGGGGGCGGGTTGGCGGGATCGAAGGCCGTGGGGCCGCCTCCGCCCGAGCTGCCGAGCAGGTCGATCTTCTCCAGCCGCACCCGGGCGGTGGTCAGCCGCACCTGGAAGTCGGAGCTGAGGCGCTGGTAGCCATCCCCCACCTCGCGGGCGGCAGGGGAGGTGTACGCGGCCCTCACGGTGGGCTCGAGCACGGCGAAGCCCTCGCCCGCATCGAAGGCGCAGCCCGTGGCGAGCAGCAGCGGGAACAGGAGACGGACGCGCATGCTCATCCTCACTTGGCCCCGAGGCCCTTCTCGAGCCGCTCCGTCAGCCGCTCCATGCGCTGCAGGTACGTCTCACCCTCGTTGAACTTCGCGCCGCTGGGGAAGATGACGATCCCGGCGGGGATCTTGGAGGCCACGAGCTTGGAGGTGGAGTCCGGGTAGTACTCCTCCTGGACCACGAGCTTCACCTTCTGCTGCCGGCCCAGCCCGAGCACCTTCGCCACATGCGAGGGGGTGGGCGGGATGCCCGGCTTGGGCTCGAGGTATTCGATGGTCTGGAACCCGAGCCAGTCGGCCAGGTACGCCGTCGTCTTGTGGTACGAGATGACGGGCACGCCCTTTGCCGCGGCCAGGCGCTTCTCCCAACCCGCCCGCGCGGCCTCGACGTCGGCGACGAACTTGTCCGTGTTCGCCTTGTAGGTGGCGGCGTTCTTCGGATCGAGTTGCGCCATGCGCTCCTGGATGCCGCGCGCCACGGCCACAGCCATGCGCGGATCATGGAGGTAGTGGGGGTTGCCGCCCGGGTGCACATCGCCCTGGCTGCGGTCCACCTTGACGGCGGGGGCCTCGAGCACCTTCACGAACTGGGAGGCATCCAGGTAGCCGGGATTGCCGGTCTGGATCTTGGAGTTGCGCGCGCCGAGCTGGAGCGTGGGCAGCCAGCCGATCTCGAGATCCAGCCCGATGGCAATGAGCAGATCCGCCTTGTTGAGCGCCAGGGCGAGGTTGGGCTTGGCATCGACGAAGTGGGGATCCTGCGAGGGCAGCGAGAGGGCGGTGACCGTGCCCTTGTCACCGGCGATGGCCTTGGAGATGGCGGCCAGATCCGACACGGTGGTGACGACATTGAGGTCCGCGCGAGCGGGCAGAGCGAAGAGACTGCAGAGGGCGGTGCAGAGGACCGCCAGACGACGGATGGAGTTCATCAGAGGGTCTCCCAAGGAAACGGTTTAGAACGCGTGGGCGCCATGTGCGCCCACCACGGCTTCGACGGTGAGGAAGGCCGAGTAGTCACGCTCGTCCCGCCAGTTGGCGCGGTCGGTGGCGGCCTGCAGACGCAGGCGGGAGAACTCGGTGGGCCAGAAGGTGAGGCTGGCGGAGATGCGCTGGCGCGTGTCGGTCCACTCGGGATCGAGCGGATCATTGGCCACGTGGCCGTTCTGGCCGTGCGCGGCGGTGCCGAACTCGTAGCGCGCGGCGGTGGCCCACCGTTTGGCGAAGCGCCAGAGCACCTGGGCATAGCCGTTGTAGTCGGTGAGCACGTCATCGGGCACCTGCCGGCGGCGGTAGAGCAGCTCCGCCTGCAAGGAGACGATGGTGTCGCTGGCCACGGTGGTGGGCCGGTACTTCAGATAGACGTCCGTGCCGAAGACGTTGGTGTAGTTGCGGTAGCCCGTGGGGTTGGGACCCGTCGCGGAGGACAGTCCCCACAACAGGGACAGATCATCCGACAGCGGGAAGAACTGCTTCACCGCGCCGGTGAACTGGAAGTCGAGCGGAGACACCACCCGCCCCCCGCCCCCGCCGAGGAAGCTGCGCGCGGTGCCCTCGCCGCTGGCGTCCGTGGTGGAGCCGATCAGCTCCACGTACCAGGGCAGGGGGCTCAGCCAGGACACCTCGAGGCCCAGGCCTCGGTTGCCCTCGCCGCCGAAGACGCGGCCGATGGCGAAGGGCTGGTCCGCAAAATCCCACGCGTGCGGGTGCGTGGGGTTGACGCGGCCGAAGCGCGTGAGGAACTGACCAGCACGCACCTGCAGGTTGGCGGGCAGGTCCAGCGTGGTGACGTAGACCTCTTCAATCTCCACGCCCGTCAGCGCGAAGACGATGTTGCTGTCGAAGCGCAGGTAGGGATCCACCACGCTGCGCACGCTCAGCTCGAGCTGCTGGAAGTTGAAGCCGTTGGTGTTCGGATCATGTCCACCGGCCTGCAGCGGCTCCTTGGAGGTGAAGGCCGCGAGCGCCGCGTCCATGACGAAGCTCAGATCGAGCCACTGGTTGTTGGTGCCCACCCGGATCGTCTGGGGCACTCCCGAGCCAGAGGTGGAGCCCGAGCCCGCCGCGGGAGTGCCAGCGCCCGCGGCGGACTGGTCCGCGCCGAGAGCCTTCTCGATCTCCGCCAGATCGTCCGCGCTGGGCTCCGCAGTGGAGGAGTCCTCGGCCGGAGGTGTGGCCTCGGCAGGAGGGGTGTTGGTTGCAGGGGGGGCCTGCTGGGCCGAGGCGGGCAGGGCGCACAGCCACAGCAGACAGGGAACGACGGACAAGATGCCGGAAGACCGGCGGGAACGAGGGGACACGCTTGGAACTCCTCAGGAACCAGACGTCCGGTGGACGGACGTCGACCCACAGCTACCGCTTCGGGACGCTAAGCGCGCGCCGGGGGCGATGACTTGGGAGCAGTGGCGAGGATGGGGACGGAGCACCGCGAGCCCGGCGGCGCTGTGGCGCACAGGCTCGTGCCGAGGCACTCGGCCACTTCGCACACGATCTCCGCGACGTGCATCTCCCCCCGGGTGCCGGCCGTCTGCAGCGGGCAGGCCTCGTGGGTGGAGCGCAGCGAGTCCCGCCCGGTGTCCCCGCGAAGGGCCGTGAGCACCGGAGCACTCTGGGTGTGCCGGGACTGCCACTGTCCCGAGCCGCGCACTGTCTCCTCGAAGGTCTGATGCTCCGGGCAGTAGCGGTGCGCGTGCTCTTGGGCGTGGAGGACCGTGACCACCGGGTGCAAAGCCCACAGCGCGACGAGCAGCGCCGTGGTGTAGCTTTGGAGGGTGGAGAGGCGGTCGGTCATCGGAGAAAAGGCAGCCTGACTGCTCTACTGGCGGGCGCCTGGAAGTGTCAAGGCGACCGTATGGCGAGGTCCATTGTATGGAGAGACAGCCTCCGAGTCAGTTCATTCCAGTGGCCCGCCTGTCGGATCTGGATCCGCGTGGGCGCGCGGTGGTCACCGTCGAGGGGGAGCGGGTGGCGCTCGTGCGCATCGAGGGCGAGGTGTTCGCGGTGCAGGACACCTGTCCGCATCGTGGAGGGCCGCTCTCGGAGGGCGACCTGGAGGGTTACGTTCTTCACTGCCCGTTGCACGCCTGGCCGTTCGATGTGCGCTCGGGCCTGTGCCCGATCATCCGAGGGGCGCGGATCCGGACCTATCCTGTCCGGGTGGTAGGTGAGGAGATTCAGGTCGCCCCTTTCTCGGGTAGGGTGTCGGCCCCCTGAACTGTCACTGCAAGGAGCACCGCCCGTGGGAAACCGCCGAGCCCCCCAGCGCCCGCCCCGAGACGTCCAGCCCTCTGTGCCGGACGCGGCCGCCATGGCCAACGCGGTGAGGGACTTCCTGCGCGCCGCGGGACTGCCGCTCACGGATGAGAACCTGGTGAACACGCCAGATCGGGTGACGCAGGCCTGGATGAGCGAGTTCCTCGACGGCTACCAGCGCACCCCCGAGGAGGTGCTCGGGAAGACGTACCCCGCGCCTCCGCACTCGGCGGGGGAACTGGTGGTGGTGACGGACCTGCGGTTCCACTCCATGTGCCCGCACCACCTGCTGCCGTTCGAGGGCCGCGCGCACGTGGCCTACGTGCCCGGCAAGCGGGTGGTGGGCTTCGGGCGGATGGCGGCGCTGGTGGACTGCTTCGCGCACCGGCTCATTCTCCAGGAGGAGCTTGCCCGGCAGGTGGCCAGCTCACTGGCCCGGGTGCTGGGCAGCCCCGCCACCGCTTGCATCATCGAGGCGAAGCAGTCCTGCCTGCGCCTCCGGGGGGATCAGCAGCGCGATGCCATCACGCACTCGGAGGCCTACGAGGGCCGCCTGCGCAAGGACGGCGCCCTGCGCCGCGAGCTGTGGGCCCGGCTGGGGATGCCGAGATGACGATGCCGTTCGAGAAGACGTTCCCGCGCGTGGCACCCGAGCTGCTCGAGCGCGCGTGGACGGCACTTCAGGAGGTGCTCTCTCCAGGCCAAGTCCGCCGCGACGAGGACACCCGGACGGAGTACTCGAAGGACGAGTCCGACAGCGGCATCTACCCACCGGACATCATCGTCTTCCCCGAGAGCGCCGAGCAGGTCTCCGCCGTCTTCAAGACGTGCCAGGCGCTGGGCGTGCCGTTCACCCCGTGCGGCGCGCGCAGTGGCAAGAGCGGTGGCTCGCTGGCGTTGATGGGGGGGGTGGCGGTGAGCCTGGAGCGCATGAACCGCATCCGCTCCATCTCCGTGGAGGATCTCACGGCGGTGGTGGAGCCCGGCGTCATCACCGGCGATCTCATGAAGGCGGTGGAGGAGGGGGGCCTCTTCTATCCGCCGGATCCCAACTCGTGGCAGTTCTGCACGATGGGCGGCAACATCGCGGAGAACGCGGGCGGTCCCCGGGCGCTCAAGTACGGCGTCACGAAGGACTATGTCATCGGCCTGGAGTGGGTGCTGCCCAGCGGAGAGATCATCCGAGTGGGCCGGCGCACCATCAAAGGCGTCGCGGGATACGATCTCGTGGGGCTCTTCGTCGGCTCCGAGGGCACGCTCGGGGTGGCCACGGAGATCACCCTCCAGCTCATCCCCAAGCCCCGGCACGTGATGACGGCGCTGGTCATCTTCGACTCGGTGCTCGCGGCGGCGCGCGCGGTGACAGCGGTGCTCGCCTCGGGCGTGCTACCGCGCACCCTGGAGCTCATCGACGACGTGGCGCTGAAGGCCGTGGACGGCCGGGGCTTCCACTTCCCGCCCGGGTCCGGCTCGGCCGTTATCATCGAGGTGGACGGCAGCGTGGAGGAGGGCCTGCTCGCCGAACTGGCCCGAGCGGGAGAGATCTGCGAGCGCCAGGGGGCCACTCAGACGCTCGTCGCCCAGAACGAGGAGCAGCGAGAGAAGCTCTGGGCCGCCCGGCGCGGCGTCTCCACCGCCCTGAGAGCCCTGAAGCCCCACAAGATCTCCGAGGACATCGTCGTCCCGCGCTCCCGTATCCCGGACATCATCGAGAAGCTCAAGGCCATGGGGACCGAGCTGGGCCTCATGGTGGCCACCTACGGGCACGCCGGGGACGGCAACCTCCACGCCAACATCCTCTACGAAGGGCCTCACCAGCGCCCACTCGTAGAGACGGCTATCCGACGCATGCTCGAAATGACGGTGCAGATGGGTGGCACGATCACCGGCGAGCATGGGGTAGGACACGCCAAGCGGGACTATTTGGCCCTCGAGCAACCCCCCGAAGTGCTCGCGCTCCAGCGCCGCTTGAAGGCCTTCTTCGACCCATCAGGCCTGCTCAACCCCGAGAAAATGTTTCCCGATCCCAAGCGTTTCTAGGAACGCAGCAGGCGCTCTCGGACGGCTCTGACGGCCTGTTCCGTGACTTCCCTGTCACATCTCCAGGCGGACGAAAAATTCCCCGTCTTGGAATGAGAAACCCTTTCGCCCGTTGCGCGTCTTAAACGCAAGGAAGCAAGTCGGGCCCGGCCGAGAGCGTGGAGAGCCGGGACCATCTCGGAACGGAGGTTGGGAATCATGGCCAACGCGACGAAGTACGCGGCAGAGGGCCTGTCGCACTATCTGCGTCACCTGGGCGGGCACCAGCAACTGACGCGTGAGCAGGAGTACGACCTTGCGAGACGGGCTCGCAAGGGTGACGAGTCTGCCCGGCAGACCCTGGCGACCTCGAACCTCGCGTTCGTGGTGGCGGTCGCCAAGAAGTTCGCCAACCGTGGCTCTCGGCTGGATGACCTCATCCAGGAGGGCAATGTCGGTTTGATGAAGGCGATCGAGCACTTTGACCCCAAGAAGAACGTCCGCTTCGCCACCTACGCGGTGTGGTGGATTCGCGCCTACATCACCCGCTACCTGAAGGATAACCGCAGCCAGGTACGCGGAGGTGAGTCCGAGCGGGGCAGCATGGTGGACTTCTCGCTGGACGCCTCGATCGACGAGGAGGGCGAGACGACGTTCCTGGACCGGCTGGAGGACTCGGGGCCGTCTCCGCAGGACGTCTTCCTGTCCCACGAGCAGAACTCGGAGGTGCAGGAGGCGCTGGCCAAGGTGCGCAAGCGCATTGGCGACCTGGGGTGGGACATCCTCCAGGAGCGGCTCACCCAGGACAAGCCGTTGACGCTGGAGGAGCTGGGCCAGCGCTGGGGCGTGTCGCGTGAGCGCGTGCGTCAGGTGGAGCTGAAGACGAAGAGCTTCCTCGAGCGCTACCTCTCGGCCTTCAACCAGGACGAGGAGCTGGATGAGCTGGCAGCGGACGCTGCCTAGTTCCGGTTGACCCTCTCTTCCGAGGTTGTTCCTTCTTCAGGGCGGTTCCCCGGGCAGATGCCGGGGGGCCGCCCTTTCGTTTTAGCGGCCCTACATGTCAGGTCGGGTTGCTGCCCGGCGAGTGCGCGTGTTAACACCGCCGCCCCATGCGCCTGATTTTGCTCGCCCTTTGCCCGCCAGGGGGCCGGCGGAGGCAGTCGTGGGCCCAAGCGAAGATCTCGGAGGATCTGGAATGAGAGCGGAGAGTCAGATGCCAGTGCCTGCCCCCGCCGCGGCGGGGACCAAGAACCTGATCGAGCTGTTGATGCACCAGGCTGAGCAGGGCCCCTCGAAGGCTGCTGTTACGTACAAGCAGGAGGGCAAGTGGGTGGACGTCTCGTGGAGCCAGGTGCTCGAGCAGGTGAAGACGCTCTCCAACGCGCTGGTGGCTCAGGGCATCCAGCCGGGCGATCGCGTGGCCATCTTCGCCAACACCACGCTGAACTGGGTGGTGTGCGACATGGCGATCTCCGCCGCGCACGCCATCACGGTGCCCATCTACAACTCGAATACGCCGGATGAGGTCCGCTACATCCTCAACCACTCCGAGGCCTCGCTGCTCTTCGTCGACAACGACGAGAAGGACGCCAAGCAGGCTGGCCGCCTTACCCGCGTGCGGCAGCGGCTGGCGGACTGTCCCAGCGTGAAGCAGCTGGTGGTCTTCGAAGGCCCCGTCTCCGGCGACAAGGAGATGTCGCTGGCGGACCTGCTGGCCAAGGGCCGGCAGGCCCCGCCGAATGCGTTCGCGGACCGGGCCCACGCGGTGAAGCCGGATGACACCTGGGGCTTCATCTACACCTCGGGCACCACGGGCGATCCCAAGGGCGTGATCCTCACGCACGGCAACTGGGCGTACCAGGCGGAGTCGTGCCGCTCCGTCGGCCTGATGGATCCGAAGGATGGGGTGATGCTGTTCCTGCCGCTGGCGCACTCGTTCGCGCAGGTGGTGAAGGCAGCGTGGCTGGGCATGGGCTTCAAGCTCCAGTTCGCCGAGTCCGTGGACAAGCTGCTGCCCAACCTCGCCGAGGCCAAGCCCTCGGTGCTGCCGGCGGTGCCGCGCGTCTTCGAGAAGGTCTACAACAACGTGGTGTCCAACGGCTCGGCGGCCCCGGGCCTCAAGGGCAAGCTGTTCCGCTGGGCCTTCAAGCTCTTCGACGAGTACGTCGAGGCGAAGATGCAGGGCCGCGAGTACAGCTCGCTCGGCTTCACCCTGGCGCAGGCGCTGGTGTTCAAGAAGGTGCGCGCCACGCTGGACGAGAAGCTGGGCGGCAACATGCGCCTGTTCGTCTCGGGCGGCGCGCCGCTGTCCAAGAAGATCGCCTACTTCTTCGATCTGCTCGGCTTCAAGGTGCTGGAGGGCTACGGCCTGACGGAGACCTCGGCGCCCTGCAACTGCAACCGGCCGGAGAAGATCAAGATCGGCACAGTGGGTCCGGCGCTGCCCGGCACCGAGATCAAGATCGCCTCGGACGGGGAGATCCTGGTGCGCGGCCCCTGCGTGATGAAGGGCTACTACAAGAACCCCACCGCCACCGCCGAGGTGCTGGAGCAGGACGGCTGGTTCCACACGGGCGACATCGGCGAGCTGGACGCGGATGGCTGCCTGCGCATCACCGACCGCAAGAAGGACATCATCGTCACCGCGGGCGGCAAGAACGTGGCGCCGCAGAACATCGAGAACACCCTCAAGACGTTCCCGCTCATCAGCCAGGCCATGGTCTACGGCGACAAGCGGCCGTACCTGGTGGTGCTGATTACGGTGACGGAGGACGCGGCCAAGAAGCTCCTGTCCGACAAGGGCGTCCAGGTGGGCTCATACGCGGAGCTGGGCAAGCGCCCGGAGATCCGCGCCGCCGTCCAGGAGATCATCGCCAAGGTGAACGAGGAGCAGCCGCCCTACAGCAGCCTCAAGAAGTTCGAGATCATGCCCGCGGACTTCACCCAGGAGAGCGGCGAGCTGACGCCGACGCTGAAGGTGAAGCGGAAGTTCTGCAGCCAGAAGTACGCGGCCACGCTCGACAAGCTGTACGAGGGCAAGGGCGGCGACTGAGGCGCGGCAGCGGGCGGCCTCCCTCCCCGGAGAGGGGGGCCGAGTCCCGGCACCTGGAAACAACGACGCCCGTGCCCACCTGTTGAGAGGTGGCCGGGCGTTTGTGCTTCTGAAGCTGGGGAGAGGCTCAGCCCTGGTGGCTGGGCGTCTTCGCCTGGGCGTTCGGATCCACCGTGGTGGCGCTGGCGAGCGTGCCCGGCTGGCCCTGGGGCTTCTGCTCCGCGGGAGCCTGCTCGTTGTTCTCACCGCCGAAGCCGCGCTTGAAGTTGCGGATGGCGCTTCCCAGCGACGCGCCCAGCTGCGGCAGCCGCGAGCCGCCGAACAGCAGCAGCAGCGCCCCGAAGATCAGCAACAGCTCCGGCATTCTCAAACCGCCCATGGACCACTCCTGAAAGAAACCCGGAGCAGCATACCGGCCCAAGGCGCGGGTTGCCAGTGACTCGGCACGGGCCCTCAGGGCTGGGCGCTCGCAGGGGGAGCAAGCTCCTCGGAGAGCACCGAAGGCAGGGTGAAGAAGAGGGTGGTACCGGTGGCATCCGTCTCCACCCCAACATTTCCCCCGTGCACCTCCACCTCCAGGCGGGCCAAGTGGATGCGCAGCGCGTCTTCTAGCTTCTTCTCCCGGAAGGCCCGCTCCTGGTGGGAGAAGACCAGGGCCATGTCCTCCTCGGACAGGGGCAGGCCCTCGCGGCGCACCTCCACCCGCACCTGATCCCCCTCGGGGATGGCATGCACGAGGATCCGCTCCCCGGGCTGGGCCCGCAGCAGGTGGTGCTGGATGAAGGACTCCACCGCATGCTGGATGCGGCCCGCGTCCAGCTCCACCAGCGGCAGGGGCGCATGGCCATCGAGTATGACCGCCACTTCCGCCGCCTGGGCCGCCGCCCGGTGGCGCTCCACGGCGGCAGCGAGCAGGGGCTCGAGCGCCTGGCGCTCCCGCTCGAAGGCCAGCGAGCCCAGCTGAGCGCGGCTGGTGTCGAAGAAGTCCTGGGCGAAGGACAGGGCCCGGTCCGCGTTGCGAAGGATGGTCTCCAGGCCGCGCTTGGCCTTGGGGTCCAGCGGAATCCGGCCCCCCAGGAGCATGGCCGCGTAGGAACGGATGTTGGCCAGCGCGCCGCGCAGATCGTGCGAGGCCAGCGACAGGTAGCGGACCTGGCTCAGGATGTCCTCGGTTTCCGGCGTATCGTCCGCTCCGTGGTCTCCCTGGCCCATCGTCTCCCTCCTATCCAACGGATCACGGGAAAGAGTGGGGAGCGACTGTCGGTTTTGCAACGGGCCCCTGCCCGCACGGCAGCGGCGCCATTTTCTTCCGCCCCAAGTGGCTGAATTGATGGAGAATCCTGGCGCCTCGACGGGAGACGACTTTCTGGCCGCGCACAACACACCTCACACCGGTTCGGCTGTCATCCTGGTCGTGGACGACGACCCGGACATTCTGGAGGCCCTTTCGGAGATCCTGGAGGCCGAGGGCTTTGAGATCCGCCGTGCGCGCAACGGCAAGGAGGCGCTGGACCGGCTGGAGCCGGATCCCCCGCGGCTCATCCTCCTGGACCTGATGATGCCGGTGATGGACGGCTGGGAGTTCGCCCAGCGCATGCGCCAGCGCCCTGAGTTCTCGAAGATCCCCATCATCGTCCTGAGCGCCGATCGCAACGTAGGCCCCAAGGCGCAGGACATTGGCGCCGTGGGCCACCTGGCCAAGCCCTTCGAGCTCAACGATCTGCTCGAGATGGTGCGCCGCGCCCTCAAGGGGCCTTCGGCAGAGACTCCGCCGCCGAAGTAGTCCTCTGGGGCTTGACCTCCCGTGGGGGCGACACTACGGTCCCGCCGTCGTTGATTCTGAAGTCAACCAGGAGGAACCCATGACGTCGAAGGACATCATCGAGACGGAGATTCCGGCTGCGCTCCAGGCGAAGCCGGAGCTGGCCAAGGACATCAATTCGATCATCCACTTCAACATCTCGGGTGATGGCGGCGGCAACTGGACGCTGGATCTGACGAAGCCCTCCGACTGGGTGTCCTCGGGCCACAACGGCACGCCGAAGATGACCATCTCGGTGAGCAACGGCGACTTCGTGGCCATCCGTGAGAAGAAGATGAACGCCCAGATGGCGGCCATGTCCGGCAAGCTCAAGTTCAAGCCGATGGACATGGGCTTGGCGATGAAGCTGGCCAAGCTGCTCGGCTAGTCCGCTCCGTTTCTTTCGGGCGCCCCGCGTGGGTGCCTTCACCGCGGCGCGACCTCCCACCGGGGGCCGCGCCGCTGTCGTGTCCGCCCCCCGAGAACACCATGAACTCGCTGCCGCTCACCGGCCTCAAGGTGCTGGATCTGTCCCGCCTGCTGCCGGGCCCCTACGCCACGCTCGTCCTCGCGGACCTGGGCGCCACCGTGGACAAGGTGGAGGAGCCCGACGGAGGCGACTACATCCGCCAGATGCCGCCCCTGCGCGACGACGAGAGCGCGCTCTTCTACGGGCTCAACCGCAACAAGCGCTCCCTCACGCTCAACCTCAAGTCCCCCGAGGGCCGTGACGCGCTCAAGCGCCTGGTGCGCGGCTACGACGTGCTGGTGGAGAGCTTCCGGCCCGGGGTGATGGACAAGCTCGGGGTGGGGGAGGCGGCCCTGCGCGCGGAGAACCCGCGCCTCATTTACTGCGCCATCTCCGGCTACGGGCAGACGGGGCCGGACCGGCTCAAGGCGGGGCATGACATCAACTACGTGGCCCGTGCGGGGGCGCTCGGCTACGGCGGAGTGGCGGGCGGGGCGCCGGCCTTCCCGGGCGTGCAGATCGGCGACATTGGCGGAGGGAGCCTCTTCGCGCTGGTGGGCATCCTCGCGGCGCTGCACGAGCGCGAGCGCACCGGGCGCGGCCGCTTCGTGGACGTGTCCATGACGGAGGGCTCCATGGCTTTCCTCCACATGCACCTGGCCGCGCGGCTCTTCATGGGCGAGCAGGGGCAGCCGCTCCAGCGCGGGCGCGAGGCGCTCAACGGCGGCTATGCGTGCTACGGCCTCTACCGCACGAAGGACGACCGGTGGCTGGCGGTGGGCGCGCTGGAGCCCAAGTTCTTCTCCGGCCTGTGCGAGCGCCTGGGGCGCATGGACCTCTTCGAGTCCGGGTACGACGTGAACGGGGGCGCCGAGCGGGTGAAGGCGGAGCTGGCGCGCCTGTTCGCGGAGCACCCGCTGGCTCACTGGCAGCAGCTCTTCGCGGGCACGGACTTGTGCATCGAGCCCGTGCTGGAGGGCGACGAGGTGCTGGCCGACGCGCAGCACCGCGCCCGGGGCCTCTTCGCCGAGGTGGAGGACCCCCAGCGAGGCCTCAAGGTGACGCACCTGCTCACACCCCTGCGCATGGGAGAGACGCCTTTGAGGCCTCCGCCAACGCTTGGGCAGCACTCCCGGGAGATTCTCTCCGAGGCGGGTTTCGCCTCTGATGCGCTGGCGAAGCTGGGGTTGTAGGTCTCTCGGAGGGGCCCGTTCAGCTCATAACTCTGAGAGGCGGGTCCCTTTGTTCGAACCCAGGAGGTGGGGAGGATCTTGGCAATCCTCTTAAACTAGCGGAAACTACATAGAAGTCGTGAACATCGGCGGAGGACCCCCCATGGCAGAGGTCGCTGATCTGAAGGACTTCATTTGCCGGAAGTTCTGCGAGAACGTGGCTCTATCGCCTGACGAATTATTCGGACAGGACCTGTCCCTGGCGGAAGTGATCTCACGCTCTGAGAAAATGCACAACAGCGTGGATCTGATGGAGGCGTTCGCGAAGGCCTCCAATGCGCTGCGGAAGCAGTACGGAGTTCGGGTCCGGCTTCCCGCGCTGTCGCTGGAGACGCCGATCTCGCGGGTCGTCGAGTTGTTCGTACAGGAGTGCCAGCAGGGGAGGGTCGCCTGATGAGTTCCGTCGTGAGCCGTACCTCGATGCCCGCTGTCGCCCGGCCCGAGCCGCGGCTGTACGAAGTGCCCCCGCTCGAGGCGGACAGCTCGGAGCCGCTCGGGCCGTCTCGTCCCGGGGTGATCCGGGATCTGTACCGGGCCTTCAAGGAAGAGGGCCGGACGCTGATGGACATCACCTGGGAGCAGCACCGGCTCCACGAATCACGGCGCTGGAGCGCGGTGGAACTGCTGTCGGCGGTGCAGCTGGATCAGCTCACCGAGCAGGATCGGTTCGTGGTGTGGAGCGCGGGGCGGGCGGAGATGACGGCCAAGCCGAGCGCGGATCGCATGAGCCGCTTGGCGGACAGTGAGTGCCGGCGCTTCCTGGAGAAGGATCCGGTGGTGGCCTCCATCATCCAGTCGCTGGGCACGTGGACGCGCTACTGGAACGAGGAGGAGAGCCACCACGAGATGGGGTTCAGCCAGCTGGCGCGGATGCTGGGCTTCGCGCCGTTCGATGACGCGACGGTCATCGACCAGCGCAAGGTGTTCCCGGACGATGATCTGCTGCGCACGGTGACGATGCTGTCGTTCTCCGAGGGCATCGCGGCGGTGAACTACGGCCAATATGGGCGGCGGGCGAAGGATCCGGGGCTCAAGCTGCTGCTCAAGCACGTGGGGGCGGACGAGGTGCAGCACATGCAGTACTTCACCTCGTTCGCCAAGGCGCTGGTGGACAGCGGGGCGTACGCGATGAAGGAGTGCTTCGCGGTGGCCCACTTCTTCCTGCGGGACGGGGGCGAGCTCTACGGCAGCGCGCGCGCGCACGTGGAGACGCGCACCACGCACACCAACTGGTGGGATCACCTGGACGCCGTGGCGGGCGAGGCCGCGGTGGCCCCCGAGATGATCGAGCGCAAGCGCTCGCTCATCCTCCACTCCCTCAAGCGCATCACCGGCATCTCCTGTGCTTCCGCCGAGCAGGTTGAGGATCAGTGGATGGAGCTGGTCGGGTGCTGATGGGCCTGGGGCACGATCTGCAGGCGCTCTACGAGTTGAAGGACGTGGAGCACCTGTGGACGCCGGGCGTGTTCTTCACGGAGCAGGAGACGGAGCGCTTCCGTCAGAGCGTGGCTCCGATCGAGAGCCTCGCGGCGGGCTTCTCCTGCAAGGAGGCCCTGTTCAAGGCGCTGCCGGCCATCGAGGGCTGGCACTGGACGGACGCCGAGGTCGTCCACGACGAGCGTCACGCGCCCCGTTTTCGCTTCCACGGCCCGCTGCACGAGCACCTGGAACAGCGCGGCTGGCAGGCGCTGCTCTCCATCTCCCACAGCGGTGGCTTCGTCTCCACCGTTGTCATCGTCTCCACGAGCTGAACCGTGCGCCTTGAAGACTCCTCCCTGACGCTGCGCGTGCGCCCCAACGATCTGGACAGCCTGGGGCACGTGAACAACGCGACGGTGCTCGAGTACTTGGAGACCGGACGCTGGGCGTGGCTGGAGCAGAATGGCATGCGCCAGGGCGCTGCGGTCATTGGGCTCACGCTGCGCGTCGAGGTGGACTACCTCAAGGAGATCTCACCGCCGGACGTGGTGATCTGGACGCACCTGGAGGAGCCCACGCCGGAGGAGCTGGGCGACGCGGAGGCGGTGAACTACCGCGTGCGCTTCCACCAGAAGATCCTGGTGGGGACCGCGCGCCAGGTGGCGGTGGAGGCGCATGTCCAGGCCGGGTTCGTGCGCGCGGCGGATCGCTCCCTGTGCTCCGTGCAGGAGTTCCTGGAGGCGGCGCGCCTTCCGAAGTCCTGAGGAGGAGCTGGCACCATGTCCGACAGCCTCTTCACGCGCATCTCCACGGCCGAGGCCTCGCGGGGCGTGTACCTCTCTGAGGACTTCGCGGATCCTCCTGTGGCCCTCACGTATGGAGAGCTGCCCGCCCGGATCGTGGGCTGCGCGGAGCACTTTCGGCAGCAGGGCGTGAAGCCCGGGGACAAGATCCTCTTTCCGTTCGAGACCTCGGAGGCGGTGGTCCTCTCCTTCCTGGGGTTGCTGGAGCTGGGGGCGCTGCCGCTCTCGGTGAAGCCCTACATCCTCAGCACTCCGAAGCAGGCCTACCGGGACTTTCTCTCGCGGATCTCCGAGCGCCATGGCGTGTCCCTGCTGTTGGATTCACCGAGCTTGAAGGGGCTGGAGCTGCCGCTGCGGCGTGTGGCGCTTCCTCCGACGGGAGTCCGGGCGGAGGGAGGGCGGCTGCGAGAGCCTGCTCCGCAAGAGCTGGCCTTCGTGCAGTTCTCCTCGGGCTCCACGGCGTTCCCGAAGGGCGTGCCCATTACCTGGGGGAACCTGACCGCCAACCTGCGGATGATCACCGGCCACATGGGCTTCAGCTCGGCCGATCGCGGGTGCAGCTGGCTGCCGCTGTACCACGACATGGGGCTGGTGGGCGGGCTGCTGGCTTGCGTGTACGGCGGCTGTGACATCCACATCTCGCAGCCCTCGTCATTTCTTTTGGACCCGATGGGCTGGCTGGAGTTCATGTCGCGGAACCGCGGCACGCTGGCCGTCATCCCCAACTTCGCGATCGACTACTCGCTGAAGTACCTGGCCGAGCTGGACGAGGAGGAGCTGGCGCGCCTGGAGCTGAGCTCGCTGCGGGCCATCTACCTGGGCAGCGAGCCCATCAACATCCCCAACCTGGAGCGCTTCATGGCGTTGATGGGGCCTCGGGGGCTGCGGCGCAGCGCGATCAAGCCCTGCTACGGCATGGCCGAGGCCGTGCTGATGGTCTCCTGCGCGGGCCCCGAGGGCGGCCGGGTCGTCACGGCTCCCAATGGCCAGTCAGCCATCTCGCTCGGGCCGCCGCTGAGCGAGTTCCAGCTGCGGCTGCGCACCGAGGACGGGCGCGTGTGCGGCGAGCGCGAGCTGGGCGAGATCGAGCTGCGAGGGGGAAGCCTCGCGGACGCGTACTACGCCGACGAGCGCCCGCTGCGGGGCGAGGAGGGCTTCTACGCCACGGGCGATCTGGGCTTCGTGGACGGCGGGGAGCTGTTCATCACCGGCCGCGTCAACGATCGGATCAAGATCAACGGGCAGAGCTACTTCTCCAGTGACTTCGAGCAGGCCATCGAGCGGCTGCCGTTCATCCGCCCTGGCCGGTCGGTGGTGATCCAAACGCAGGGAAGGATGGTGGTGCTGGCCGAGGTCCACTCTCCCTCGGTGCTGGAGCGGCGGGCTCAGAGCCAGCAGCAGGTGTGCTCGGCGATCCTGGAGGCTGTGGGCGTCACGGTGGCGCTGCAGGACGTGCTGTTCATCCGCTACGGGCAGATCCTGAAGACGAGCAGCGGCAAGCTCCAGCGCCGCGCCATGACCGAGGCCTTCGAGCAGGGACGGATCCGCGTCGCCTCGCCTCTGGAACTGCGCGCGGATCTGCTGCGCCTGCGTGCGGAGCGGCTCTTCTATGGCTCGCTGTTCGAGGTCCGCCGGCGTGGGAGCCGTTGGCTCGAAATGCTGCATCGGTTCAGGGCTGGACGGTCCCGAGGGGAGCCGGGAGGCCAATCGCCTCCTTCGTCCTGAGCTGGGAGGGGGCGGGTGAGTGAGCGGGGACAGGTTGCTCACTTCCACTCGGCGAGCCCGTGTGCCGCGTGGCATGCGTCGCCCACGAGGTCCAGGTAGAGCTGGGGCTGCTCCTTTTGGAGCGTCTCCAGCTCGCGCCAGGCACCGGCCTCGCCGAGCCTGCGGACCGTGGCTTCGAGGAGCTGATGCGCCCGCGTCACCGCCTGCCGCTGAGGAGGCGTGGGGCTCCAGCCGGTCTCGCGCCGGTAGCGGCCGAGCGTCTCCAGGAAGTGGCCATAGAACTTGAGGGACTGGGAGAGCAGAGGGAGCCGGTACGTGCTCGGGGCTTCCGAGAGCGCGGCCTCGTACTGGCGGGCCTCCGAGCCGAGCCGGTACACGAGCACGTCCACCTGCGTGTCCAGCCGTGCTCCCCACGCTTTGCGGACAGCGGGGTGACGGGCCCAGCTCGTGACGGCTTGGAAGAAGTGCAAGCCTCCGCACGGGTGTGTGTAGATGCCCTGCTTCTGCTTGGGGACTTGAGGCAGCCCGGCCCTCATGCCGGCGGCCAGGTCCTCGTGCGCGCGCTCCAGCGTGGCGAGTGCCTCGTCCATCATCGCGTCGATGCGGACCGTCTCCCCGGAGCCGGTGCGGAAGGCCGCTCCGGGGGGGAGCACCTGCGCCAGAGCGTCGAGCGTCCAGGCGCCCTCGGGTGAGGAGGCCAGCTCCGGACGGAAGTCCCGCTTCAGCTCCTCCACGAGCGCCCCCAGCGTCACGGAGCCGCCCGAGGCCTGGAACTTCCGGCTCGCGGAGAAGCCCGCCAGCAGCAGCGTCTTCACCTGCAGGGCGGGGTGGGGCTCCACGGGTGTGCCGTCGGCGGCGAAGGGCTCGAAGTACAGCCCCCGGCCTCCCGGGGAGCCATCGCGGCGCAGGAAGTCCGAGACGATGACCTCCGCTGCCAGCCGGCCGTCACGGGCTCGGAAGTTTCGCCCCTCCAGGACGATGCCGTGGGCCAGGGCCCAAGGGTTGCGAGGATCTCCTCCCTGGGTGCGGCAGACGGTGCGCAGCTGCTCGGCGGTGGAGGGGGGCGCGGGCGGGGCGGCGGCCGTCAGCCCGAGAAGCAGGAGGAGGGGAGCGCTGGTGGGCATGGAAGGGCGGGGAAGGATGCTTGTTCACGCGCGGGACGCCTGCTATTGACTGGAAAATCAATCCTTTGGAGGAGCCCGCGAATGATCAACCCGTTCACCGAGGAGCATGAGGCCTTTCGCAAGACGGTGCGAGCCTGGGTCGAGAAGGAGCTGACGCCGCACTCGCTGGAGTGGGATCGAGCGGGCATCTTCCCGCGGGAGATCTTCAAGCAGGCGGGGGAGCTGGGGTTCCTGGGGATCAACCACGATCCGAAGTACGGCGGGAGCGGGCTGGACTACTGGTTCGTGACGGCGTTCTCGGAGGAGCTGACGCGGAGCCAGAACGCGGGCGTGAACATGGCGCTGCTGGTGCAGAGCCAGATGGCGACGCCGATCATCAACGAGCTGGGGACGGACGAGCAGAAGCGAGAGTTCCTCGAGCCGGCGCTGAAGGGCGAGCGGATCGCGGCGCTGGGTGTGAGCGAGCCGGGCGCGGGCTCGGACGTGGCGAACATCAAGACGACGGCGCGGCGGGACGGGGATGACTACGTCATCAACGGCTCGAAGATGTGGATCACGAACGGGACGCGGGCGGACTTCATCACGCTGGGAGTGCGCACGGGCGAGGCGGGGTACGGCGGTATTTCCCTGGTGACGTTCCCGACGGATGTGAAGGGCTTCTCGGTGTCGAAGAAGCTGGACAAGGTGGGCAACCTGTCTTCGGACACGGCGATCCTGTACTTCGAGGACTGCCGGATTCCTCGCCGGTATGTGATTGGGGAGGAGAACGAGGGCTTCTACCACATCATGACGAACTTCCAGGGCGAGCGCCTGGTGGGAGCGATCACGGCGGTGTCGGGGATGGAGCGAATGGTGGAGGACTCGATCCGGTACGGCAACGAGCGCGAGGCGTTTGGGAAGCCGCTGATCAAGTTCCAGGTGTGGCGGCACAAGTTCGTGGAGCACCTGACGGCGATCGAGGCGGCGAAGCGGCTGACGTACCACGCGGTGGCGCTATACGACGCGAAGGAGAACCCGGTGAAGGAGATCTCCATGGCGAAGCTATTCGCTGGGGATCTGGCGCAGAAGGTGGCCTACGACTGCCAGCAGTTCTTCGGAGGCATGGGCTACATCGAGGAGACGCCGGTGGCGCGGGCGTGGCGTGACGTGCGCCTCATCACCATCGGCGGTGGTACTTCGGAGATCATGAAGGAGATCATCTCCAAGCTGTACGGGCTCTGAGCGGGAGTCATGTCCCCGGCATCTACCTCAACAGCTCATGATGAAGAAGTGGAGCTGCCGTACACGAGACGTGGTGAAGACGGCGTTTGGTGTTACGGAAGCTGGGTCTGTATAGGTACCGGGAAGATTGCAGGAGTTCCGTCGCCAATCTGGTCGTAGAAGTTTGAACCCCAGGCCCAGACGGTGCCGTTGTTGCGAAGGGCCAGAGAGTGGGCGACTCCAGCGGCTAGGGCCGTAATGTTTGAGAGGCCGGAGACCTGGACGGGGGTAGCTCGATGAATAAGAGTCCCGTCGCCGAGTCGGCCCAGGCTGTTGCTGCCCCACGACCGAATAGTGCCATCGTTGCGAAGGGCCAGAGAGTGGAAGATGTTAGCCGACAGGGTCGTGATGCCTGAGAGGCTGGAGAGCTGGAAAGGGGTGGGGCGATCGGTGGTCGTCCCATCGCCCAGTTGACGATAGTAATTGTAGCCCCAGACCCAAGTAGTGCCGTCGTTGCGCGAGGCCAGAGAGTGGTAGCCTCCAGCGGCCAGGGCGTTGATGCCCAAGAGTCCTAAGACCTGGAAGGGGGTGGGGCGATTGGTGGTGGTCCCATCGCCCAGTTGGCCGTAGAGGTTGGAACCCCAGGCCCAGACGGTGCCGTCGCTGCGCAGGGCTAGAGAGTGGGAGATTCCAGCAGACAGGGTCGTGATGCCTAAAAGTCCTGGAACCTGGAAGGGGGTGAGGCGATTGGTGGTCGTCCCATCGCCGAGTTGGCCAGCGCCGTTGGAGCCCCAGGCCCAGACAGTGCCGTCGTTGCGCAACGCCAGAGAGTGAAAGTCTCCTGCGGCCAGGGCCGTAATGCCTGAGAGGCCAGGGACCTGGAAGGGGGTAAGGCGATTGGTGGTCGTCCCATCGCCGAGTTGGCCAGCGACGTTATAGCCCCAGGCCCAAACAGTGCCGTCATTGCGCAGAGCCAGAGAGTGGGATTCTCCAGCGGCCAGGGCCGTGATGCCCGAGAGGCCGGAGAGCTGGAAAGGGGTGGGGCGATTGGTGGTGGTCCCATCGCCCACTTGGCCATAGTTGTTGTAGCCCCAAGCCCAGACAGTGCCGTCGTTGCGCAAGGCCAGAGTGTGGTAGCCTCTAGCTGCTAGGGCTGTGATGCCCGAAATGCCTAAGACTCGGACAGCGGTGAGGCGCTCCGCGCTAGTTCCATCGCCCAGCTTGCCATAGCCGTTGTGGCCCCAAGCCCAGACAGTGCCGTCGTTGCGCAAAGCCAGAGTGTGGGATTCTGCAGCGGCCATGACCGTAATGCCCGTGAGGCCGGAGACCTGGACTGGGGTGCGGCGATTGATGGTGCTCCCATCGCCCACTTGGCCATAGTTGTTGTAGCCCCAAGCCCAGACAGTGCCGTCGTTGCGTAAGGCCAGAGAGTGGGAGCCTCCAGCGTTTAGAGTCGTAGTTCCCGAGAGCCCTGGTACCTGGACGGGGGTAAGGCGATTGGTGGTCGTCCCATCGCCCAACTGGCCGTAGAGGTTGAAACCCCAGGCCCAGACAGTGCCGTTGTTACTCAGGGCCAGGGAGTGGGAGATTCCAGTGGCCAGGGCCGTGATGCCTAAAAGTCCTGGAATCTGGAGGGGAGTGAGACGATCGGTGGTGGTCCCAGCTCCTAGCTGGCCATAGCCGTTGTAGCCCCAAGCCCAGACAGTGCCGTCGTTGCGCAAGGCCAGAGAGTGGGCGCCTCCAGCGTTCAGAGTCGTAGTGCCCGAGAGCCCCGGTACTTGGACGGGGGTGAGGCGATTGGTAGTGGTTCCATCGCCGAGTTGGCCAACGCTGTTATAGCCCCAGGCCCAAACAGTGCCGTCGTTGCGCAGGGCCAGAGAGTGGTAGATGCCAGCGGCCAGGGTGGTGATGCCCGAGAGTCCCGGTACTTGGACGGGGGTAAGACGATCGGTGGTGGTCCCATCACCCAGTTGGCCATAGGAGTTTTCGCCCCAGGCCCAGACAGTGCCGTCGTTGCGCAAGGCCAGAGAGTGGTAGCCTCCAGCAGCCAGGGCGGTGATGCCGGAGAGTCCCGAGACCTGGGAAGGGATGTAGCGCAGGGTAGAGGTACCGTCGCCAAGCTGACCAGCGGTATTGTCTCCCCAGGCCCAAACAGTGCCATCCGCAAGCAAGGCAATAGAGTGTCTACTCCCACTTGCAATGGACGTGGGTAGACAGCGAGCCATTGAGACGCTGAAAGCTTTGGTCGAGAAGTCAGCTTGTGCGTCGGAGACTTTGACGGTGATGGTCACAGTGCCACCGGCTGCACAACCCCCGGCGGACCAAGTGACGATACTGGAGTTGCTAGTACTCTGAGGGCTTCCGAAAGCTCCTGTACTGGCGCTCCAGGAGAACTGGAGTGAACTGCTCTCATTATCTTGAGCCACCACTGAGAAGGTGACAGTTCCGTGCGCAGCCACCTGAGAGGCGGACTGGGAGCTTACGGTAATGGTGGGAGGTGTATTGGGCGGTGGACCTGCGTCCGGGAGCCCTGCGTCTTGAGAAGTTCCTGCATCGGGCCTGCCCGCGTCCGGAGTGCCCGAGTCAGGAGCTGCCACGTCTGGAACCCCTGAATCCATGACTCCCGCATCAGATCCCCCCGCGTTTGGAGTGCCTGGGCCTGAATCGCTGGAACTGGGCTCCCCAGCGTCGGGAATGGTTTCATTGGAAGAGGGCTCGGGCTCCGTGGCTCGGCCACAGCGCGAGAGGTTCTGTTGGCAAAAAGATTCACCCGCCTGCTCGAAGTCGGCGCAGCCACTGAGGGCTGCCAGGATGACGGCGAATGCTGTATGAGGCAGGCTTCTGCTTATGGCGCCCCGGCTCATGGCCAGTCTCCATAAAGGATGACGGCTTGCCCAGTCGTCCCCACGCCAATTGTTGTGGGCCGAGAAGGCCCTCCGAGCATGTACATGCCCGCTGCTGTCAGCAGGCCCGCTGTTCCCGCTCCCAGCAGGCCCATCCCAAGCGTCTGCAAGGTACGTCCGCGCGAGACGCTGTGTCGCACATCTTCCTCGCTCGTGAGGCTGGGGGAAGCCGTACGCAAACGGTTGAGTTCGCCACGAGAGAGAGCCCAGGAGACCCCACCTGCCACTACCAGGCTGCCTCCGGCAATCGCTGGGATCAGCGAATAGCTGTGCAGTTCCTTCTCGGGTGAAGGGCTGTCAGTGACTGTCACGATGGAAGGTGGCAGAGACGCAGGTGAAGCCGCTTCTGTTGGCGGGCTGGGGTTCTCTGTAGGGGAGGGAAGAGCCGGGGCTGGTGTCACCTGGGCAGCGAGTTCCCTCTTCTTTTTTTCGCGCAGGGACTCGAAGCGAGCACTGACCTTGGGCGGCACTTGCACTGGCAGTTTCGCCGCAGTATCCAACTCCAAAGCGGTTTTGAACGAGGCGGCACCCTCGTCCCATCGGTTCAACTCCGATAGCAGGATGCCTTCGTAGAGGAGCAGGGTAAGTTCCTGGTCCCGGTTGCGGGGCACCTGTCTCGCAAGCTGAATTTGGGTGAGTGCGGCCTCGTAATCGAGGCCCTCGTAGAGGCGCTTGGCAGAGAGCAGATAGGTCTGGGCATCCCCCAGCGGGGCGGCTCGAGCGCTCACTGGCAACAAGCAAAGCGCGAGCCCCAGGAGGAGCCCGCGCCATGAATGGGCGTGACCGTGCTGCGGGAACGACGCGTGCTCAATGGACCGTGACATGCGGGAGGAGCACGGTAGGAGCAGGGATTGGCTCGGTCTGTACCACCCCGGACGTACGTGCTCGCTCCGGTCGTCGCCTTCCCAGACCGGTCTACTTGTCAGACAGGTTCCCAGATGATTCCGCCACCGCAGGGGCTCGCGCAGACGCAACGTCGGGCACCAACTTGTCGTCGACGCTACCAGTTGGGTAGGATGAAGGGAGGCTACCCAGGATGTCAGACCGGAGTGTTAGACCCGTTCTCATGAACATGGGAACGGGGGTTGGGGAGTATGGTGAGGGAATGGGACGGAAGCCCGCCACAGTCGCGGATCTTGAGGCGCTTCCCGAGAATGTCGTGGGCGAGCTCGTCGCTGGAGAGCTGTTCGTCAGCCCTCGCCCGTCATCGCCTCATGCGATGACGGCCTCTCGACTGGGCGCGTTGCTCTTGAACCGTTTCGATCTGGGAGAACCGGGGCCCAGTGGTTGGTTCATCGTGGATGAACCGGAGCTGTGACTGGGTGAGAACGTTCTCGTGCCGGACTTGGCGGGGTGGAGGCGTCATCGGATGCCGGTGTACCCGCGAACCGCTGCTTTCACTCTGCCCCCCGACTGGGTCTGTGAGGTGCTCTCGTCCTCGACGCAGGTTCTGGATCGTGAGGTCAAGCTTCCTGTGTATGCGCAGGAGGGCGTGGGCCATGTGTGGCTCGTGAATCCGGACTCACGCACGTTGGAGATCTACCGGCTCGATGAGGGGCGCTACGTCCAGCTTGCACTCCATCGGGACGGGGCACTCGTACAGGCGGAGCCGTTCGAAGCGCTGGGGCTGGACCTGGCTCTTCTCTGGACGTAGGGCCCCTCCACTCTGTGGACATCTCCCCTGCGCCTTACTTCTTGCGGAACAGGGCCTCTGCGGCCGAGAGCAGTTGGTCCTTGCTCTCCTTGGCGTGCAGGCCACCCTCTCCAATCTGGAACAGCTCGCAGAAGTTCGCCCCATCCTTGTCCGAGGGCACGTCCGCGAACGGCTCCTTGCACTCCTTGGCCACGCTCGGGTCGAAGTGGCGGCAGTTGCGGCACGAGCGCAGCTCCTCGCCGCAGTGCGGACACTCGTCCCTCCGCCCCACCTGGTTGCCGACGATGTCGAGCCGCTTCCCGCAGTGCGCGCAGCCGGTCATGGCTCCTCCCTGAGAGGGCGCCATCTTGCCAGGGCTGTGCAAGAAGCGGCGAGCGCTCAGCGGTGCGGCGTGGGCACCAGCCGCGACGTCGGCTCGGCCTTCGAGGAGGCGATCGGCGCCGCGAGCAGCTCCGGAGCCTCCACGGACGCGTCATCCAGCTGCGAGTCCAGCCGCCGCAGCAGGTGCAGCATGTACGCCGCCAGTGCCGAGAGCACCCCCGCCATCAGCCCGAGCATCTGCCCGCGCTGCCACAGGTGCGCCTTCTCCATCACCGTGCGCCGCTCGGCGAACGTCTTCAGCTGCGCGTCCGCCACCGAGTTGTCCAGCCGCTCGGCGTACTCGAGCGCCTGCGCGTTGCCTCGCTCCATCAGCCAGCGCGCCTGGGACTGCAGCTCCGCCGCTCGCGTGTAGCAATACCCCGCACCACCGGCCGAAAGGACGGCGACACAGATTGCTGCTGTGACGCTACGGGAACCCATGGACCCTCCATGCCGCCACTGCCGCGAGTTTCCAACACCCGCGACTGCACGCCACTTTCCCCAGGACAGTTCGCAATGGTAGGGACGCCGATCGCCATGGGCAAGCCCTACCGGCCGAAAGACCATTATTTCCAGAAAGCCAAGCAAGAGGGGCTCCGCGCCCGCTCGGCCTTCAAGGTGGACGAGATCCTCAAGCGTTTTCCCATTGTGAGGAAAGGTACGACGGTTCTCGATCTCGGGGCAGCCCCGGGCGGCTTCCTGCAGATCCTGGCCGACAGCGTGGGGCCGTCGGGGCGCGTGGTGGGCGTGGACATTGTCGCCATCCGGCCGTTCACGCAGAAGCACGTGACGACGGCGGTGCTGGACGTGCTGGCGGAGGACTTCGACGCGAAGCTGCGCGCCCTGCACGACGGGCCGTATGACGCAGTCATCTCGGACATGGCCCCGAAGACGAGCGGCATCAAGGCCACGGACGAGGCCCGCAGCCTGCGGCTGGCCGGCAAGGCGATGGAGGTGGCCGTGAGCCGGGGACGGCCCGGCTCGAGCTTCGTGGCCAAGCTCTTCATGGGCGGAGACTTCGAGGAGTTCCGCGGCCAGGTGCGGGCGCACTACGAGGACGTGAAGGTGGTGCGCCCGGAGGCCACGCGTGGCGCGAGCATGGAGGTGTACCTGGTCGGGTTGCGCCTCAAGGCCGCTGCGCCTTGAGCGGGCTCAGCCCTTCTGCGGCGGCGCGGGAGGCTGGGGCGCATTGCCCGGGCCCAGCCACTCCGGGTTGTGGACGGTGCCGTCGAAGCGGTCGCTGACCTTGTACTTCTCGAAGGTGCCCTCCTTGGCGGCCTTCTCGGTCTTGGCGAGCAGAGCGGAGACCTCCTTCTCGGACAGGGGCTTGAACTCGCGCGCGACCTTGAGCGCCTGGTCCACCCGCTCCATCGAGTCCATGCCGGTGATGACCACGCTCACCGGTAGCGAGAGGGCGTAGCGCAGGCATTCGGGCGCGGTGACCGTCTTGCTCTCGAGGATGACGTTACCTCCCATCGGCTTCATGCCCAGCACGCCGATGCCCTCGCGAACGAGGACGGGCAGGACACGCTTCTCGAAGCTGTCGTAGTGGGCGTCCATGACGTTGAGGGGCATCTGCACCGCGTCGAAGCGGAACCCGTGCTTCTTGGCCGCCTCGAGCATCTTCAGGTGGATGGCCGGCGACTTGTGGCCGGTGAAGCCCAGGAAGCGCGCCTTGCCGGCCTTCTTCGCCTCGATCATCGCCTCCATGACGCCGCCCGGCGCGAAGCTGCGCTCCGGGTCGTTGGTGTGGATGACCTCGTGCAACTGGAGCAGGTCGACGTGATCGGTCTGGAAGCGCTTGAGCGACTCGCTGATCTGCGCCTCGGCGGTCTTCTTGTCCCGGCCGTCGATCTTGGTCATCAGGAAGGCCTTGGAGCGGTAGCCGTCCTGGAGCGCCTTGCCCATCCGGATCTCGCTCTGGCCCCCGTTGTAGTCCCAGCAGTTGTCGAGGAAGTTGATCCCGTTGTCGAGCGCCCGCCGGATGATGGCGATGCTCTCCGCCTCTTCCTTCTGCGTGCCGATGTGGAAGCCGCCCACGCCGACGCAGGAGATCTGCTCACCCGTGCGGCCCAGCTTCCGCCGGGGCACGGACTGCGCCGCTGTGGACGGGTTCGCCGCGGCGAAGGCGCTGGGCGCGATCAGCAGGGCGAGCGTGGCGTCGAGAAACTCTCTGCGGTTCATGTGCGGGGCCTCCAGCAGCGCGGGCGCATGCGGGTAATGTCCACGGAGGCTGCCCGCCCGGGTTGACCGCGCCAACGTCCAAGCGGGCACAGGCGCGGCACGCGTCAGGCGGTGCACGGGGGAGGCGGAGGAATTGTTCTTTGCGCTACAGCGGGTGTGCCGGGAGCGGGGCTCCTGGGCTGCGGAGCCTGGGAGCTACTCGGAGCAGGTGGGGCGATCGGTGGTGGGGTAGAGCGTGGCGATGCCGTAGGTGCCGTTCCGGGTACCGCAGAAGATCTGCCACGAGGTGCCGCCGAGATCCGGCGCGGAGTAGACGCCGCCCTCCTTCTTCGCTCCGTCCCGGGCGCAGCAGCGCACGAAGGCCCGCGTCCCGATGGCCGCGATGCTCACCGCATCCTGCGAGCGCGAGAACCCGCCGACCTTCTTCTCCCCGCAGGACCAAGGCGCCACGCCGTGGAAGGAGATGAGGTACTGGTCGCCCTGGATCGCCTTGTTGCCGCGAGTCGGGCCGTCGTAGCAGAGCTTCCCCTCGGCCTCGAGCTGCGCATAGCGAGCCTGGTAGTGCAGTCCACCGATGGGACCCTTCAGCCAGTCGTCGCCGCAGAAGACGTGGGTGAACGCATTGCGAGGCCCGGTGCTCGCCCAGAGACTGGTGAGCCACTCGATGTTGGCCTGCTTCGCGCTCGCTCCTGTCCGAGAGCGTCCCGCCGCCGCGAGCGCCCGCTGGATGCGCGCATCATCATAATGGTTGGAGAAGAAGCGCTGCACATCCCCAGCGCTCACCGATACATCCGGCCGGGCGGGGCAGAGCGCGAGGATCTCCCGGTCCACCGCCGACAGCTCCGGCGCCTTCGAGAAGAGGGGAGGGGTGCTGCACTTCGTCGCGCACCCCGAGGCCATCTTCGCCACCGCGGGCATGACTTCGGCCTTCTGAGGCTTGTCCGCCTTCACGAGCTCCGTGGCGCTCGGAGCTGCCTGGACCGCTGTCTCTTCGGCGCCGTCGCAGAGCACCCAGCCTTCGCCCTTGGGGCCCTGGAGCTTGCACCACTTGCGGTCAGGCCCGCCCTTCTTGAGTAGGGGATACGAGGTGTCGGGCTCGACGGTGAAGACGACCTTCTTGGACTCGGGCTGATCCACGGCCTCCACGCGGGTGGAGGAGACGAAAGCCCCAGAACCCGCGAGCGCAACCAGGGGGAGGAACAGCGTCGACAGCAGAGCAAGGAGACGCGACATGGGTGCCGGGAGCATACCTTGAGAGATCCTCAGCCCCCATGGAGGCGGGGCCTCGCTGGCTTGGACTTCCTCCAGGCGGGCTTATTCATCAGAGCGAGAGCATGCGGGAGCGGTATCGCCGGGCATGCGAGGACACCCACTCTGGCAGTCGGTCGAGCACCGTCTGGGCCTCAGGGGAGGGTGTGTTGAACACCTGCGTGAACTCCACCGGCACAGGGGCTTCGCCTCGCAGCGTGAGGGTGACCTCCCAGCCCTCCGGTGGAGGCTCGACGTGGCCCGCGCGGTAGAAGGTGTCTCCAGCGCGCAGCTCGGGCAGCGGGCCCAGGGACCACTCCACCAGAGATTCACGAGGGATCTTCAGCTTGAGTTCCTGGGCGCCTCGGGCTTGGAGCCGGAGCGTGACCTTCCTTAAGCCCGCACCAGACGGAGCGGCCTGCGGAGTGATCTCCGCGTCCTGCTCCAGAGACTGCGCCTCACCGAGGTCGAGCCGCCACTGTCCCGCTTCGGCACGCCGCGCTCCTGCCAACCCCTTCATCGCCTCCTGCAGGTCCTGGCCTCCACCTCCCCTGAACAAGAGCGTGCTGCGCCCCGCCTCGTCCCGCTGCTCCACCCGAAGCCGCTGAGGCCGAGCGGCACTGAAGGGCGGGACGATGGCCATGGCCACCACCGCGAGCAGGGCCACACCGCCAGCCATGGCGCTCACGCGGCCGGGCGCCCCAGCCTCCAACGCCCGAGGCACAGCCACCAGCGCGCAGAGCGCCACGGGAAGCGCCGCCAGCAGCGCAATCACGAAGTCCAAGGGGATGCCGGCGGACAGGCGCACCGCCATGGGGATGAACACGGCCAACAGCATTGCGCCCAGCCGCACGGTGAGCAGGGCTCCCGGGACGAAGGCGATGAGCCAGCCCGCCCAGGTGTAGCGAGGAGCCAGAGCCGCCACCGCGAGCCCGAGCGCTCCCGGCAGTAGCCACCAGAGCGGCAAGTAGGAGATGCCCGCTCCTTGCGTCACCGCCACCGCTCCCAGCAGTCCCCACACCCCGAGTGCCCCCGCCCAGGTGCCGAGCATGACCTCGCGCAGCGTGACTCCGCGCCTCATCGCCCATCTCACCCACAGGTGCTGCACCGCCAGGAAGCCCGCGAGTGCCAGACCTCCAAACCCCACCACTGCGAGCCAGGGCGTGGCGAACCACCCAAACGTTCGGCCCAGCAACACCAGGAGCCCAGCACCCAGCGCCGCAGCGAGCAGGCTCGCCACCACACCCAGCACAGAGGACAGAAGGCCTGCGAGCATCCACCGGACTCCACGAAGCTCCCGGCGCAGCACCGTGCCCATGGCTCCCGCAGCGGCGAGCAGGGCGAGCGCCATGAGCCCCACCATTCCCTGAGGCGTGTGGGTGAAGAACGTGAGCCCCAGGAAGTCGTAGTAGCTGCCGATCGCGGAACGCTCGTTGGGCAGGGCGCTCGCCAGCTCGCGCGTCACGGCCAGGGCGGTCTCTCCGATGTCCTGCATCGTCCCGCGCTCCACCCGCTCCGGCGTATCCAGCGCCGTGTGGTACGCGTAGCCGTCCTCGTACAGGGCCAGGTCCAAGCCGTGCAGCTTTCCTTGCTCGGCGTAGATGGCGAACTCGGTGCCGCTGGGGATGACGCCTGTCTTGAACAGATCCTGCGCGAACGCGGAGCCGTGCGGATGCGGAGCCGCCCGCGCGTACGCTTCCAGCAGTCCCAAATCACCTTCGGTCACCCGGAAGAGCAGGAGCCGCCCTCGCGTCCCCATGGAGTCGAGGTTCACGAAGGCCGTGACATCCTTGCTCCACGGGTGCTCCAAGAAGCGGGGCGCGCCCGCGACCCACAGCTCCTCGGCCCCGCTCAGGTTCAGGATCACCGTGCGCTCGAGCCGCGGGCCCGCCGTCAACGCGCGCGCAACCTCCACGAGTGCCGCCGCAGCCAGGCCGTCATCGCCCGCCCCCGCGCCCTCCAGTGCCGAGTCGTAGTGGGCCGTGAGGAGAATGGCCTCCTGACTGCGCCCGGGGATGCGCGCGAGCACATTCCGAGCCGAGTACTGCACGGACTCCACGATCCACCCGCGCTGCACCACGCCGGGGCCCTCTTGGAGCTCCACCTCGACGCCGGGCAGTTCGCGCAGCTTCTCCAAGAGGTACGCGGCCGCTGGCCGCCACTGAGCCGTGCCCGTGGCTCGAGAGCCGAGCGTCCGCGTCAGGTGGAGGAACACCGGCCAGGCCCGCTCCTCGGAGAACGCCTCGGGAGGCGCATTCGAGGCGCGTGGGGGAGGGGGCCGGGCCACGAGCAGGGCCACGGCCACCACTGCCGCCACCACCGTGGCGATGCCGAGCCAGGCCCGCCGCATCTACTCCAACTTCAGCTTCGCCGCCTTCAGCTTGCCCACCTGCACGAGGTACTCGCCAGGCCCCAGCTCCGCCTTCGGATCGGTCACCTTCTCACCGTTCACCCGGACTCCGCCCTGGGCCATCAGCTTGCGCGCCTCGGTGGACGAGGCCACCAGCTTCGTCTCCGGCAGCACCTTGGTCACCAGCGCCTTCGGCGCTCCGGCCAGCGGCACCGTGGTGAGCGCCAAGCTCTCCGTGTCCAGCTGCTTGTTGGCGAAGCGCGCCTCGAAGTCCGCCGCCGCCTTCTTTCCGGCCTCCTCGCCCTGGAAGCGCGAGGCGAGCTCCTGCGCGAACGCCACCTTGGCCGCCTTCGGGTGCGTCTGCCCGGACTGCACCGACTCGCGCAGGGCCTGCACCTCTTTCAGCGTCCTGGACGAGAGCAGCTCGTAGTAGCGCCACATCAGATCGTCCGTGATGCTCATCAGCTTGCCGAAGATCTGATCCGCGGACTCGTTGATGCCCACGTAGTTGTCCAGGCTCTTGGACATCTTGTCGCCGACGATCTTCCCATCCACCGCCCTGGCGTCGAGGCCCTCCAGGATGGGGCCCGTCATGATCACCTGCGGCTCCATCGCCTTGTCCTTCATGAGCTGCCGGCCGACGAGCAGGTTGAAGAGCTGGTCGGTCGCTCCCAGCTCCACATCCGACTTCAGGGCCACCGAGTCGTAGCCCTGCAGCAGCGGGTACAGGAACTCGTGGATGGCGATGGTGCGGTTGTCCCGGAAGCGCTTCTTGAAGTCGTCGCGCTCCAGCATGCGCTGCACCGAGTAGCTCGACGCCAGCCGGATCATCCCCTCGGTGCCCAGTCCATCCAGCCACTCGGAGTTGAAGCGCACCTGCGTCCGCCCGGCGTCCAGCACCTTGAACACTTGCTGCTTGTACGTCTCCGCGTTGACCTGCACCTCCTCACGGGAGAGGGGAGGCCGCGTCGTGTTCTTCCCAGACGGATCGCCGATCAGCGCCGTGAAGTCACCAATCAGGAACACCACCGTGTGCCCGAAGTCCTGGAAGCGCCGCATGCGCGTGAGCAGCAGCGAGTGCCCCAGGTGCAGGTCCGGCCGGGTGGGATCGAAGCCCGCCTTGATGACGAGCGGCTTGCCCTCCTTATAAGAGCGCTCGAGCTTCTTCTTGAGCTCCTCGGCCACCTGGAGGTCCACGGTGCCGCGAGTCACTTCCTCGAACTGCTCCTCGGGCGTCGCCTTGCGCAACAGATCCTGGGTCATGGCGCGCGCCAACTTACCCGAATCCACACGCGCCGCGAGGCGCTTCTGAGGCGCTGTTCACCTGAAAGTGAAAGGCCCGGTGGCAATCTCCACCGGGCCTTCAGGGAAGCTGGCTCAGGTGTCCAGGAAGTCCCAGTCGCGGAACAGGCCCCGGTAGGACTCGATCTCGGTGACCACCAGGTCCATGTCCACATCGTCGCCGTTGGTCGGCATCATCTGGACGATCTGGTCACTGAAGGCCAGGCCCACACGCCGGCTGCGCGCCGAGGCCGCCCGGAGCGTGGCGTCGTAATAGCCACCGCCGCGCCCCAGCCGCTTGCCGTCCCGGGTGAAGCCCAGGCCTGGCACCACGAACAAGTCGATCTGGTCCACCGGAATCAGATCCGAGGAGTTGGAGGGCTCGCGCACCCCCAACCGCCCCGGCTCCAGCTCGGCCTCGGACTTGATCGCCCGGAACGAGAGGATCCGCCCGTGCACATGGGACAGCGGGTAGCAGACGATCTTCTCGTCTTGCAGCGCCGCGATGAGAATGTCCCGTGTGGGCACTTCGCCCCGGATGGGGGCGTACAGCGCCACCGTCCGTGCCTTTTGATAGTAGGGCGAAGCCAGGAACCGAGACTGCACCTTCAACCCACGCCCGTCGATAAGGTCTGGCGTCATTGCCTTGCGCCGCGCCGTTAACTCCTCGCGCAGGCCCTGCTTTCGCGCCGCCTCGTCTGTCGCCACCGTCTCGCTCACCGCCGCCACTCCACAGAAAAAGTCCCCCGCCGTATGGCCGTGTGCCTAGCGTCCATTGAACCCTATAAAAGCCAGGTGGGGACCAAAGTCATGGCTCCGTAGGCTTCCCTCTGCCCCGCGAGGGGGAGGGCTTGCGCATGGAACCCGAAACGGACCCCGTGATGGACGTATCGGTTCGAATTTCTGCTGGGCATCACGCGCCCCGCAGGGGACAGCCCTTGAACAACCGTTTCCGGTCTCTAAATCCTCGAAGTTATTGAAGAAACTGCGGAATATCCGGATGAAATGATAAGGACGCCCACCGGCCAGGTCAAGGTGTCTCGCACGCGTTTACAACGCGGGCCCCTGCCTCCTATGATGCGCCGGCCCTGTCTCCCATGGCGCCCGCCCCTCTTATAACAGGCCTCGCGTTGGCCCTTTTCCTGGTGCCAGGGCTTGCTGCGGCAGGTCCCTCGCTCTTAGGCACCTTCCGGGCCGACACGTACGGCCAGCTGGAGCTGAAGACGGAGGGCGCTCACGTTGTCGGCACCTACGTGGGCGGTGGCGGCTGCGGCTTTGCTCCCCAGAGCCAGGTGTTGGAAGGGGACTTCGAGGGCTCGGTGCTGGTGGCGCGTCTCCGGGTCTGCCTGAAGGGGGACCTGTGTCCCGCCGAGCAGAGCTACTCGCTGCTGGGCTTCTATAACGCCGCGGACAACTCGGTGGTGGGGTACGTGAAGCTGAGCCCCGGGTGCCAGTCGGACGGGCTGCCTCGCTCGGGGCGCTTCAATCTGGTGTTGGCCACCCGGGCCAGTCCCGAGGAGACGCCTACCAGTGGCGCGCCGGCGGGCTCCGCGGCGGAGCTGGTCTCCAAGCGCAACTCGCGCATGGATCTGGCCAAGCAGGCAAGCGTCAAGGGCCAGGAGTTCTTCGAGAAGAAGCAGTACGGCGAGGCCGTGAAGCAGTTCAAGGCCAGCCTGGAGATCGACTCCGGGGACACGAACTGGCCCGCGTACATGGGGCTGGGCGCCAGCCAGCTCATGCAGGGGCAGGTGGCGCTGGCCATCAAGAACCTGGAGCGGGCCAAATCCGCCCTCCGCGGCGGCGATCCGAACCTCTACTACATGCTGGGCTGTGCCTATGCCCAGAAGCGCGACAAGGCCAGGGCGCTGGAGTACCTGGGGCGCGCGGTGGAGGCGGGGTACGATCTCGAGACCGCGGCGAAGAATGACAAGGATCTGAACCAGGCGCTGGGCGCTGAGCCCCGGTTCAAGGAGCTGGTGAAGAGTTCCGCCGACAAGAAGGGGCGCGGAACGGCGACCAGCGGAACCTCGAGCCCGTGAGCACGCCCGTGACGCCGCGCCCGACCCGGGTCTTCGGCAACTACGAGCTCCTGGCTCCGCTGGGCAAGGGTGGCATGGCCGAGGTGTTCCGGGCCCGCGTGCTCTCCGGCCGCTACGAGGGCTGGAGCGTGGCGGTGAAGCGGCTGCTGCCCTCGCTCACGGGGGATCCGTCCTCGGTGGAGAGCTTCATCCGCGAGGCGGACCTGTCCACCCAGCTGGATCACCCCAACATCGTGAAGGTGTTGGACGTGGGCGTCGCCGAGGGCACCTACTACATCGTCATGGATCTGGTGGACGGGCGGGACCTGGCGCAGATCCTCCGCCGGTGCAAGCAGCGGGGGATTCCGCTGCCGCTCGACTTCGCCGTGTACCTGGGCAAGGTGCTGCTGGAGGCGCTGGCGTACGCGCACACGGCGGTGGACGCGAACGGCACGCCGCTGGGCATCGTCCACTGCGATGTGTCCCCGTCCAACGTGTTTATCTCCCGGATGGGGGAGATCAAGCTGGGCGACTTCGGCGTGGCGCGCGTGTTCGTGGATGGCTCGCGCGACGGCGGCGAGGTGCTGGGCAAGCCCTACTACCTGTCTCCCGAGTCGCTGCGTGGCGTCGTCACCCCCGAGGCGGATCTGTGGGCTGCCACCGTGGTGCTCTACGAGCTGCTCACGTTGGAGCGTCCCTTCACGGGCAACACGCCGGAAGAGGTGTTCTTCAACATCCGGCACCGCCGGTACCGGCCCATCCACGTGTTCCGCCCGGAGGTCCCCGAGCTGCTAGAGGAGCTGGTCTCCCGAGGGTTCGCGGCGCGCATCGAGGACCGGTTTCCCACGGCGGAGACCTATGCCAAGGCGCTCACGCCGCACTACGACGAGCTCGTGGGCACTCCGCTGGCCATCGCCGCCGTGGTCCGCGGGCTCTTCGGCGCCAGCGACTGAGCTAGGCGAGGTCCTGAGCCGCGAGGGCTCGTGCACGCGGCACGTGCGTGCGCAGGGCCTTCACGACGCGCTCCACCTCGGCCTCGGTGGCGCCAGGGCCCAGGGAGAAGCGGAGCGAGGCGTGCGCCTGGGCAGGCGTAAGGCCCATGGCGGTGAGCACGTGCGACGGCGTCAGCGTCCCGGAGGCACAGGCCGCCCCTGAGGAGACGCAGATGCCTTCCAGATCCAGCGCGATGAGGAGCGCCTCTCCATCCGCGCCATGGATGGAGAGGTTGCTGGTGTTGGGCACGCGCGGCGCGCCCGCGCCGTTCACGGTGACATCGGAGATGCTCGTGAGAACCTCGCGCTCGAACGTGTCTCGCAGTGCACCCACGCGCGCGGCGGTGGCCTCCTGGTCTTCCTGGGACAACTCCAGGGCCAGGGCGAGCGCCTCCGCGTAGGGCACGTTCTGAGTGCCGCCTCGGCGTCCCGCCTCCTGGTGACCCGGGGTGAGGGCTTGTGTGTCTACGCCCTTGCGCACCACCAATGCGCCCGCGCCAGCGGGGCCTCCGAACTTGTGCGCGGACAGGGCAAGCAGATCCGCGTCTACCTCGCGCAGGCTCAGCGGCAGCTTCCCCGCCACCTGCACCGCATCCGTGTGGAAGAGGATTCCGCGCTGGCGGCACGCACGGGCCACCTCAGCCACCGGCTGCACCACGCCCGTCTCGTTGTTGGCCCACATCAGCGAGCAGAGCGCCGTTGCTGGAGTGAGCGCTTCCAGCACTGCCTCCGCTCGCACGCGGCCGTCCGTGCCTGGCTTCAGCCGCACCACCTCCGCGCCCTGCTTCTCCAGCTGCGTCAGCGCAGCGAGCACGGCCGGGTGTTCGATGGCCGAGGACACGATGCGGCGCCGGTTCGCATCTGGCCGCGCGAGGAAGGCGCCCTTGAGCGCCAGTGCATCCGCCTCGGAGCCGGAGCCCGTGAAGCAGATCTCCTTGGGCTCGCAGCCGAGCACCCGCGCCACCCGGGCCCGCGCCGAGTCCAACCGGCCCCGAGCCTCACGGCCCGCCTGGTGCACGCTCGAGGGATTGCCGAAGCCGCCCTCGGTGAAGGCCCGCGCGAGTGCCCGGGCCACTTCCGGCCGCAGCGGAGCGGCCGCGTTGTGATCCCAGTAGATCACGCGTCCTGCGCGGCGAGCAGCGAGACCGGCCGCTCATCCGCGACGCCAAACGCCTCCAGGAACCGGTTCACCAGCTCGCGCTTGAGTGCCTTGCGCTGGTTGGCGCGCCCAGACAGCGGCAGCCGTGCGCCCGCCATGCTCCCATGGCCGCCCGAGGAACCGCCGTAGTCCTCGCAGATCTCCCGGATCAGCCGGCCCGCGTTCATCCGCCGATCCTTCACTCGCAGGGAGACGTAGAGCTGGTTGCGGTACGTCGCATAGGCCAGCGACCACTTCATGCCCTCGAGGAACATCATCCGCTCGGCGACCTCGGCCACCATGTCCGGGGAGTAGACCTCCTCCAGATCGGTGACGATGGCCGAGCTGTACACCTTCGCCCGCTCGAAGGCCGTGTGGTACAGCTGGAAGTAGCGGGCCGGCAGCACCGGATGCTCGATCTGCCCCAGCAGCTGCTTGTCGCAGCGCGGGAAGAGCCACAGGTAGCTGTCCACGTCCGTCTGGGTCGTCTCGCGGCCCAGATCCCGCGTGTCCGCTTTGATTCCGTAGAACAGCGCGGTCGCCACCTCCACCGAGGGCTCCAGCTTCGCCGCGCGCATGTACTCCACCACCATCGTCGAGGTGGCACCAAAGTCTCCGCCCACGTCCGCGAACGGTGCCTGCAGGCTCTCCTCGCGCAGCGGGTGGTGATCCACCACGATGTCCACCCGGATCCGCGACGGCAACGAGTGGTTGCCCACCGGCGGCTGCGTGTCCACCAGGCCGAACAGATCGAACGAGTCCAGATCCAGCTGCGACACGTGCGACACAGGCAGGTGCAGCACCTTCACGAAGGCGATGTTCTCCGCGCGCCCGATAATGCCGCCGTAACCTACCCGGGCCTCGATGCCCGCACGCTTCTCCAGGATGTGGGCGAGGGCCACTGCGGCCGCCATGGAGTCCGGGTCCGGGTTGTCGTGGGTGAGGATGAGTGCCCGCTTCTTGCCCTTCGCCACGCGCATCAGCCGTTCCAGCTTGCCCCGGGCAGGCAACTCCGCGAGCCGGGGTGACGCAGGTTCCGCACCTTCCCCTGGAGGTGGGGCTCGGCGGGGGTGGACGGACGTTGTACCTGGCATGGTCGCTCTTCTTTTACCGCCTCCGGCGAAAGGCGTCTCCTTCGTCCAATCATGCGAATGGACCGGAGCGCCTTCATGGGGAACAAGGAGGCCACTCGCCCGATTGATCCCCTACCCACCCTTGCATGAGAGGTGGGTAGCCGTGGCCACGCTAGTTGATGGCCTTGTACCGGCGGTTCAAGTCCCTGAAGTACTTGACGCCGTTGTCCAGCGAGTTCTCGATCGCGTCCATCAGCAGCGTGCGGAAGCCCGCCACGGGGCCGCGGAAGGACTCGTAGTACTTCTGCCGATCGATCGAGTGGATCACCGCCGGCATGTAGTTGTTGCGCAGCAGGATCAGGTTCGTGCACATCCGGCCCACCTTCCCGCTGTGCTCGGTGAAGGGGAAGATCTGCAGGAACATGTGCTGCACCGTCGCCGCCTGCTTGATCGGGTGGAACTCGCGGAACTCGGCGCTCGCGGTGTAGTCCACCAGCTTCTCCAGCGCGGGCTGGATCTTCGCGGGCTGGGCGATGTCGTGGAAGTACGTGCGGTGCAGCGGCATGTCCTTGCGGAAGCCTGCCCGATCGCGCTCCTTGGCCAGCTCCTTCTCGGTGCGCTCGCGACGCTCGGTGGCCGCGCGGGCCGCCTGGGCCTCGGGCGTGTTGCCGATGAAGAGATCGTGCATCCGCTTGATCTGCGTCAGCGTGATCTGCGCGGTCTTCTTGCTGGTGGCCGCTTCCTCTCGGATGTAGTCGCAGACTGCCTTGTGGTTCCGGACCTCCAGCACCACCGGCATCATGGACGCTTCGGCCGCCAAGCGGCCCGGATACAGCGCCGCGGTCAGCTCCTGCTGCGTGTACACGACGCCCTCAAGCGCCGCATCGTGGTAGATCCACGACATCTCGAAGCGGTCGATGAACTCCCGGGCCTTCTCCTTGAAGATGCCCAGGTAGTCGCGCAGCGCTTCGTTCTTCTCGTCGATCTCTTGGTAGCGTTCCTTCACGGACCTGCGGCTCCTTCGTGCCCGTTCCCCATCACGTCTCTGGGGATCTGGCGTCCGGCCGTCAATTGAAACCGGGGCGGGATTCTAGAAATTCCGTGCGGTTGGGACAACAAAACCCTGCTTCACAGGTCGACGAGGAAGACCTCGCATGCCTGGTCGAGCAGTTCCTTGGACAGGGCGGGGGGCTGTTGGCGGTAGCGCGCGGCGTCCTTGATGAGCGCCACCAGGTCTCTCGGGTGGCACGCGCGCAGCTGCATGCTCCGCGGCTTGTAGTACGCCTCGAAGAGGTAGGTGACGGCCTGATCCACGTAGGGGATGCCTGCCGCCTCGCACACACGCTCGAAGATCTCCCGGAAGGTGCGCTCGTCCGGGTTCTTCACCTCGATCTTGTACTTGATGCGGCGCAGGAACGCCTCGTCCACGAGTTCCTTGGGATCCAGGTTCGTGGAGAACACCAGGAGCTGTTCGAAAGGGATCTCGAACTTTTTACCGGTGTGGAGGGTGAGGAAGTCGATGCGCTTCTCCAGGGGGACGATCCACCGGTTCAGCAGGTCCGTGGGGTGGACCTTCTGGCGGCCGAAGTCGTCGATCAGGAGCATGCCGCCGTTGGCCTTCACCTGGAACGGGGCCTCGTAGAAGCGGGCGGTCTCCGAGTAGATGAGATCCAGCGTCTCCAGCGTCAGCTCACCGCCCACCACCACGGCGGGCCTGCGGCAGAGCTGCCACCGGTTGTCCATCTCGAAGGTTTGCCGGCGCCCCGCGTTGTCGCGGCCCAGCTCCAGCGGGACGGCGGTGTGGTTCAGGTTGTCGAAGACCTTGATGATCTGGTTGTCGATCTCGATGCAGTAGGGGATGAAGGCCTCGCCGCCGAACATGCGCGAGATGGCCTCGGCGAGGCTCGTCTTCCCGTTGCCCGGAGGGCCGTAGAGGAACAGCGAGCGGCTCGAGTTGACGGCGGGCCCCAGCTTGTCGAGCAGATCCTCGGTGACGGTGAGGTGGGACAGGCCCATCAGCAGATCGTCCCGGCTGACGACGGGGTTCTCCTCGGTCTGCTGGCTGATGAGCGCGTTGTACTGCTCGAGGGGCACGGGGGCGGGGCCTACGTAGGTGGTCCGGGTGAGCGCGTCGCGCGCGTACTCGCGGCCCTTCTCGGTGAGGACGAACTCCACCGAGGCGCGGCCGAAGCCCTTGCCGCCGCGCAGGTCCACGAGCTTCTCGTTGGCGACGAAGTCCACGACCCGCTCGATGACGCCGGGCCAGGGCAGGCACAGCTCGTCGGCGATCGCCATGCCCGTGCCGGTGCCCGAGTAGTACAGGAACTTCAGGGCGATGTCGGACAGCAGGCCCATCTTGAGCCCGGTCTCCTCCAGCGACTTCGGCTCCGGTGGAGCGATGTCGAGGATGGCCGGATTCTCGAGATTGAACGGGTTGTCGTCCTGGTAGCCGGGCTGAGGCATCGCGTCGTTTTACCTCATCCGTTCCAGGAACTGCTCAGACGTAGGTGAGCCACTCGGCGTAGCGGGGCTCTTGGCCCCGGACGACGCGGAAGTAGGTGTCTTGCACGAACTTCGTCACCGGGCCGGGCTTGCCCTCGCCTACCTGGCGGTTGTCCACCTCGCGCACGGGGGTGATCTCCGCGGCGGTGCCGGTGAAGAAGATCTCGTTGCCGATGTAGAGCGCGTCACGGGTGAAGGTGACTTCCTCCACGTAGCGGCCGCTGTCCTTGAGGAGCTTCAGCACCGTGTCGCGGGTGATGCCGTCGAGGATGGGGGAGGAGAGGGGCGGCGTCTTGATCACGCCCTTCTTGTTCACCATGAAGATGTTCTCGCCGGAGGCCTCGGCCACGAAGCCGCTGATGTCCAGCAGGATGGCCTCGTCGTAGCCGCCCAGCACCGCCTCGCGCTTGGCGAGGATGGAGTTCACGTACTGGCCGGAGATCTTCCCGCGCACCATGTTCACGTTCACGTGCATGCGGGTGAAGGAGCTGACCTTGGCGCGGATGCCCTCGCGGATGCCCTTCTCGCCCAGGTAGGCGCCCCAGTCCCAGGCGGTGATGACGGCGCGGATGGGGTTCACCGCGCCCAGGCCCATGGCGCCGTCGCCCATGAAGGCGATGGGGCGCAGGTACGCGCCGTTGGAGAACAGGTCGCGCTGCTTGCGCAGCAGCTCCAGGCAGGCCTCCTCCAGCTGCTCGGCCGTGTACGGCATCTTCATCAGGCAGATGTGGGCCGAGTCCATCAGCCGCTGGATGTGCTCCTTCAGCCGGAACACGGCCAGGCGGCCGTCATGCGTGCGGTAGGCGCGGATGCCCTCGAAGACGCCCAGGCCGTAGTGCAGGGCGTGGGTCATCACGTGCATGTGGCCCTCGTCCCATTTCACGAACTTGCCGTCGATCCAGATCTGGTCTGCGCGCAGGACGGAGGACGAAGTGGAGCTCATGGGGATTCCTTAATAGACAGGGGCGGACGATGCTTGGGGGGCGCCTTTTTTCACATGCCGTGGGTCCCGTCAAAGCGGGAATGCGGTCAGGCCTGCGCGATCTGCGACAGGTTCGCCTTGGCCTTTTCGATATCGCCCTCGTACTTGAGGACGAGGTTCAGGGTGGAGGCCACCAGATCGGCCGTGAGGGCGTCCGCGTTGAGGAGCGCCAGGCTCTGCGCCCAGTCGAGCGTCTCGCTGATCGAGGGAGCCTTCTTGAGGTCCAGCTTCCGGATGGCGGCCACGGCCTCGATGACCTGCTCGGCCAGGGTCTGGGCGACCTGGGGCAGGCGGGCCCGGACGATGCGCAGCTCGCGCTCGCGATCCGGGAAGTCGATGTGCAGGTGCAGGCAGCGGCGCTTGAGCGCGTCCGACAGCTCGCGCGCGTTGTTCGACGTGAGGATCACCCGGGGCAGGTGCTTCGCCTTGAACGTGCCGAGCTCCGGAATCGTCACCGCGTTGTCCGAGAGCACCTCCAGCAGGAAGGCCTCGAACTCGGGGTCCGCCTTGTCGATCTCGTCTACCAACAGGACGGCCGGGCGCTCGGAGACCAGCGCTTGGAGGATGGGGCGCGGCAGCAGGAAGCGCTCGGAGAAGAAGACGGCGTCGCCCGTGGCCAGCCGGTCCGCGGCCTCGGTCAGCGAGCCGGTGCCCGCCACCATCTCGCCGATCTTGTCCTTGAGCAGCTGGGTGTAGAGCAGCTGCTTGGCGTACTCCCACTCGTACAGCGCCTTGGCCTCGTCCAGGCCCTCGTAGCACTGCAGGCGGATGAACCCGCGGCCCAGCGCCTGGGCCAGGGCCTTGGACAGCTCTGTCTTGCCCACGCCAGCGGGGCCCTCCACCAGGATGGGCTTGTCCATGCGGTCTGCCAGGAAGCAGGCCGTGGCGATCTCCGGGGAGGGCAGGTATCCCACCTGCTCCAGACGGGTCTCCGCGTCCTCCACGCTGGCGAAGGGACGGGTCTCGGGCGTCGTCGAAGGGGGGCTCACACCCTGAAACTTAACCGAGGCGATCCGAGACACTGCGGCAAAAATGCCAGAGTTCCGCACGTCCTGCGCCCCTGCAGGCAGGCCGCCTCGCGTGTAACCCCCAGGAAGCACGAAGGGAAATACTTTACGCAACCCAGGCACGCGGTGTGCATCAGAAGGGCGTGTTCCGATTCACGAGGTGGGCGGCCATGTGGGTGTGGTTGCGGGTCATACTGGCGATGGTGGTGGCGGTGATGCCGGGCGGGTTCCCGCTGGTGCTGGGCTATGTGGCCACCCGGACGCTGCTGGCGCGGTGGCGGGCGGCGCGGGCGCAGTCGCAGTTGAGCGGGCGTGAGCCGTCGCTGAAGGACGTGGTGGCGTCGCTGCAGTTCCGGGAGCTGGTGCGCGAGGCGCGCGCCGCCCTGTGATTCTCGGTTGTTCCGCGCGGCCCTCGGGTTCCGGGCCGCGCGTCTTGGGGACTTCCCGTTACGGCTTGTCGAGCTCGTCCACGAGGGAGGTCCAGTCATCCTCCTCGGGCTTCTTGATGCTGTTGAGCGGCACCATCACGGTGCGCTCCACCGGATCCTCTGACTCCTGAGCCGCGGCCGGAGCGGGCTGCGCTGGAGCAGGAGGGGCCTTCTTCGCAGCCGCGGGCTGGGCGCCTACCGCTGGACGGGTGCCGGTGGATGACGCGCGTCCCGGAGCTGGACGGGCCGGAGCCGCAGGAGCGGGCGCGGGGGCCGGAGCGGCCGCGGTGTTGAGCTGAGTCTTCACGGCCACGTCTTCGTCGTCCGAAGCGGCCGGTTTCGCAGCGGCGGCGGGCTTGGCAGCGGCGGCGGGAGCCGCAGCGGGGCCCTTGCTCTTGTAGCGGGCCAGCTCCAGCTCGGCGACCTTGAGCGCCTTGCTCTTCTCCTGGACGGACTGCTGGAGGCGGGCAACTTCCTGGGCCTTGATGGCGTCGCGGCGCTCGAGCTCCGCCTTCTGCTTGGCGTTGAGGTCCTCGATGTCCTTGAGGTGCTTGGCGTCGAGGTCCTTGCGCTCCTTCTGCGAGCCCGCGAGCTTGGCGGCGGCCTCGGCGAGCTTGGTCTCGGCGGCGGAGACCTTGGCGTTGAGGTCCTTCTCCGCGCGGCCCTTGGCGCTGACGGCGTTCTCCAGCGCCAGCTCGAGCTCCTGGATCTTCCGGGCGCGGGTGGTGAGCTGTCCCTGGAGCTCCTTGGCCTTGGTCTCGGCGTCGGCGGAGCGCTGCTGGTTCTCCTGGGTGAGCTGGGTGATGCGAGCCTCCGCGGCCGCCAGCTTCTTGGTGAAGTCCTCGGCGACGCGCTTGGCCTCGGAGCGCTCGGCGGCCATGGCCTGGGCCTGCTGCTGGAAGCGGTTCTCCGCCTGCTGGAGCTGGCCGCTGAGGCTGTCACGCTCGGAGGTGAGCTTCGCCTGGGCGTTGCCGGCCTGACGCAGCTGCTCGTCGCGGGCGGCGATGTCCTTGCGAGCCCCGTCCAGATCGCCGGTGAGGTTGTTCACCTGCTGCTGCAGGGCCTCTGCCTGGCGGCGGGAGTTCTCGGTCTGCTGGGTGAGCTTGGCCTCGAGCTGCTTGAGCTGCTCCGTCTTCGCGGTGACGTCGCGGGTGAGGGCCTCGGCCTGGCGCTGCTTCTCCTGGGTGACGGTGGTGAGCTTGCGGAGCGTGTCGGACAGCTCCTTGCTCTTGGCCGCCAGATCGTTCTGGAGCAGCTCCTCGCGGCGCTGGGACTCCTCGGTGAGCGTGTTGAACTGGTCCTCGAAGCGGTGCCGGGCGTCCTCGGTGTGGGCCAGCTGCGAGGTGAGCTGTGTCACCTCGGCCACGCGCTCGCCCAGCTCCTGCTTGGTGTGGGCCAGCTGCTCGGCCAGCTCCTGTCCGTGCTCGCGCGCGTCGGTGAGTTGGGCCTCCAGCTCGGCCTTCGTCTGGGCCGCTTCCTGCTTGCTGCCCGCGTGCGCGGCCTGCTCCTTGGCCAGCGCGTCGCGCGTCTGGGCCAGGGTGCCCTGGGTGGAGGCCAGCTCCTGGATGGTGGCATCCAGCTCGCCGCGCAGGTTGTCCCGCTCCTCGATGAGCGAGGTGATCTGCTCGGTGGTCTCCTGGGCCAGCTTCTGGTGCGCGGCGCGCTCGGCCTCGTAGTTGCCCTGCGTCTCGGACAGCTCGGCGCGCAGCTGGCCGATCTGGCCGGTGAGGTCCGCCTCCTGGGCGGCCTTGGCCTCCTCGGTGTCGCGGAGGACGCCGCTGAGCCGCTCGATCTCCTCGCGGGAGGCCTCCAACTCGCCTTCGCGCGTGGCCAGCGTCTGCTGGGTCTGCGACAGGGTGGCCTGGGTCTTCTCGAGCGTGCCCTTGGTCTCGGTCAGCTCGCTGTCCAGCTCGTCGCGGATGGCCTCGGTGGAGGCGAGCGTCTGCTGAGTCTGGTCCAGCGTGCCCTGGGTCTCGGTGAGCGTCTGGGTGGTGGCTTCCAGCTCCCCGCGCGTGGTGGAGAGGGTCTCCTCGGTCCGAGCCAGGGTGCCCTGGGTGTCGGCCAGGGTCTGCTGGGTCTGGGCCAGCGTGCCCTGGGTCTCGGTGAGCGTCTGGGTGGTGGCCTCGAGCTCGCCGCGGGTGCTGGAGAGGGTCTCCTCGGTTTGGGCCAGGGTGCCCTGGGTGTCCGCGAGCGTCTTCTCGGTGGAGGCCAGGGTCTGCTGGGTCTGGGCCAGCGTGCCCTGAGTCTCGGTGAGCGTCTGGGTGGTGGCCTCCAGCTCCCCGCGCGTGGTGGAGAGGGTTTCCTCGGTCCGAGCCAGGGTGCCCTGGGTCTCGGTGAGCGTCTGGCTGGTGGCCTCCAGCTCGCCCGTGAGGCTGGCGATCCGGCCGTCGCGGTCGGCCACGTCCGTGCGCAGACCCTCGATGCTGTCGTCGCGCTGGGCGATGGTCTGCTCCAGCGAGGCGATGTGGGCCCGCAGCGACTGGATCTCGCCGGTGAGCTTGGCCTCCAGCGCGTCCTTGGCCTCGTTCAGCGCCTTCAGCTGGCCGGTGAGGTCGGTCTCCAGTGCGTCCTTGGCGGCCTGGAGCGCCTCGAGTCTGCCGGTGAGATCGGTCTCCAGCGCGTCCTTGGCCTGCTGGAGGGCCTGCAGCTCGCCGCTGAGCTCGGCCTCGCGGTCGGCCAGGTGCGTCTTGACCGCCTCGACTTCGCCCTCCAGCTCACCAATGCGCTCCAGGTGCTGCTGGATGGTGGAGTTGAGCTCCGCCTCGCGCTGCTCGTTGCGAGAGATGGTGTCGGCCAGATCCGTCTCGAGGCCGGAGATCTTGCTGTCCCGCTCCTCGATGCGCTGGGTGAGGTCCTGCTCTTGCGCGTCCTTGTCCAGCTTGAGCTGATCGCGCTCGCCGGTGGTGCGAGCCAGATCCGCTTCCAGATCGGCGATCTGCTCGTTGAGGCGGGACTCGAGCGCGGCGGCGGTGGTCTTGAGCCGCTCGATCTCCGCGTCCGACTGGGCGCCGTGCTCCTCGGCGGCGGTGGCGCGCTGCTCCAGGGAGCGGACGGTGGTGTCGCGCTCCTGCTCGGTCTGGCGCAGCCGCTCGGTGAGGCCCTGGATGTCGCCTTCCATCGCGGCGTAGCGCAGGTCGCGCTCGCTGATCGTCTGGGCGAGGGTGGCATCCAGCTCCTCGCCGCGGCGGCGCAGCTGGAGGATGTCGTTCTCGCGGTCGCGCAGGGTGTCGTTGAGCTTCTGCTCGCGGACCTCGGACTCGAGCGTGGAGGTGTTGAACTGCTTCTCCAGGCTCTCGTACTCGGTGCGGGCGCGATCCAGCTCGGAGGCGCGGCGGGACAGCTCGTCGTCGCGGTTGCTGACCTCCTTCCGCAGGACATTGATGTCCTTCTCCTTGGCCGCGACGACCTCGATGAGGTCCTTCTCGGAGGAGAACTTCTGGAGGAGGAGATCGTCCACGGTGGCGCCGTGCTCACGCTCCTTCTGGAGCATGGCCGTCTGCGCCTCGTTGAAGCGGCGCAGCAGGTCGTCCACCTGCATCTTCAGGCCCTGCAGCTCCACGTCCTTCTCGTGGAGCCGGTCCTCGACGGAGACCAGCTCGCGCTCGCGCACGCTCCAGATCTCGGAGATGCGGGCCACCTGGGCCTCGCGGGCCTTGAGCTCGTCGCGCAGGACCTGGAGCTTGCCCTCGGGCGTGCCCATCAGCTCGCGCTTGGGCGGGGTGCGCTTGGTGTTGCGCGACTCGGCCAGCAGCTCCGCCTTGCGGTCCGCGATGGACTGGAACGCGCGGTCGAGGAACGTGCGGTCCTCGTCCGTGATGGCGCTGCGGCGCTCGCGCTTGGGCAGCTTCGGCGGGCCACCTGGGGGCGGGCCGCGCAGGGGCGGCGGCATGGGCGGCGGGGCCTCGCGCGGGTTTCCGGCCAGCGCGGAGTCCAACGACGCATCATCCGCCGCGTCCTCGGGGTTCCCCGGCGGGATGATGTTGGAGCTGATGGACGCCAGCTCTCCCATCTCGAAGGGGATGACGAGGTAGCCGTCCGCGGCAGCGGGCGTCTCGCGGTGCTTCTTCAGCGCCTCCTCGCCGGTGTCCGACGAGAGCAGCAGCACCTTGAGGTTCTGGCCCCACTTCCCCTTTTTGATCTGGCCGCAAAGGGTGAAGCCGGACTGGTCCGGCAGCTCGGCGCGCAGCACCACCAGATCGGGCCGGCGCTTTTCCATCTCGCGCTGGGCCTCGGCGGCGGTGTTCGCCATGGCCGTCTGATACCCCGCGCTGCGGAGAACCGTGGCCATGCTGAGGGCAAATTCATTCTGGGCTTCGACGATGAGGACCCGACGCTCCATGAAGTCCTTCAATTCGCGATGGATCGCGAAAAGTGCAGTGAAATCCGGCGCATCCTACCCAGCAGCCAAGGAGCAGGGAAGTTTCCGAGGCGGGCTCGGCTGGCCGGGCTACGAGCGTTTACCTCGCAACGCTCCCTGGATCGGGGTGGGAGTGGGCACTCGGGGCGGATCAGAAGGCCCCTCGTCCCTCCCAGGGAAGTTGGTGGGAGGGGTATGCCGGGCGAACTGAGCTCCTTCTGGAGGGCAGTAGCCGTGCGCCAACTGGGCAAACCAGGGATCAAGGGCTGAGGACGGCGGCTCGGCCTGGGGGAGCTCTGGCTCTGGAGCCTCTTCCACGGCCTCCGCGACGGCCTCCTCGGGCTCGTCATCGGGGAGGGGGACGGGGGTGGACTTGGCGGCGGCTGGGAGCACGGCCTCGGGGGGCTCGTGCACCTCGTCCACGGGCTCCACCATGTCATCGACCGCTTCGACGGCGCCGTCGGCGTCCTCGATCGCGTCTTCCTCGTCGACGGGCTCGACCGCGTCGTCCGCCTCATGCACCTCGTCTTCGGCATCCAGCGCTTCGGCGGCGTCGGCTTCGTGGACCTCGTCGTCGCTGAGCTCTTCCGGTTCCTCCACCCGAGGCTGAGGGTGAGGAGGGGTAGGCTCCGCTTCGTCCGAGATCTCCTGGGCGGCTTCCTCGGAGAGTTCCTCGGGCTCTTCCTCCACGGGCTGCTGCTTCTTGGAGGAGATCGGCAGGGGCGGAGGCGTTCGGAGCGGAGGAGGCTCCACAGGTGTCAGGCGCGGCGGAGGACCCTTGGTCTCGAGAGGAGGCGGGCTCCGGTTCAGAGGAGGGAGGACAGGTCTCGCCTTGTCGGTGATCTCCTGCCCGCGCGCAGGCTCCTGAGGGGCCGCACGGGGGCTCGGTGCAGGAAGGGGGGGCGGAGCTTCGTCCACGGCCGGACGGGAGCTCGTTGAGGGAGCCGCAGGAGGCTCCTGAAGGGCAGGGCGGGTACTGGACGCCGGGGCCGCAGCGGTGAACGGAGCGTCCTGCAGCGCCGGGCGCGTACTCGGGGCCGGCGCCAGGGGCGGGAGCTCCTGGGAAGGCCTCTTGGGGCTCGTCGACGCGCTGGCCACAGCCACGAGAGGCGGTTCCTGGGGAGCGCTCTTGGGGCTCGGCGGCGGCGGGGCCGCAGGGGCGGGAGGACGGCGCGTCTCGGGCTCCGATTTGGAGGTCGCCGCCGAGCGGCCTTCGAGCTGCCTCATCTGGACGATCGGCGTGGGAGAGGGCGGCTCCTCGACAAACGCGGGCGCGGAAGGGCGAGCCGAGGCTGAAGCCGAAGCAGGGGCCTCCCGGGAGACTCCCAGCGGCGAGCGCACGATGGGCGTGTGGGACGAGTCGTCCTTCGTGGGCGGGCTCGCGCTGACGATGGAAGTCGGAGGCTCCTCGGGCTCGCTGCGGCGGGATCCTCTATTAGAGGAGGAAGCGGGCTTCGAGTCTCGCAGGGGCAGGCCCATCACCACGGGAGGCTCGGAGGGATTCGCCTCCGGCTCGGTCTTCACCAAGCGCGTGTCGAGCCCGTCGTCGGGCAGGACCTGGCCGACCACCAGCGGCAGTTCGTCACGGGGAGACGCCTTCCGGGAGCCCTTGTTCGAGGGCTTGTTGGCGCGAGGCGGGCGCTTGCCACTCTCGGGAGGCTTGAGGTTGGTGAGCCGGTTGGTCGGCGTGCCCGTCATGGTCGGCTCGGGAACCATCTCGCTCCGGGCCACTGCCGCCTGCTGCTTCCCCAGCAACTCGTCATAGATGTCCAGGAGCTTGCCGCGGATGAGTCCCGCATCCAGTTCATGCTCGGCAAAGGAGCGGGCCTCGCGCCCCATCTCCACCCGGCGCGGGACATCGCGAGCCAGCTCGAGGATGCACTCGGCCAGCGCCTTCGCATCGCCCGGCGGGTGGAAGACGGTGGCGGAGGAGGGGAGCAGCTCGCGCGTCACCGGCAGGTCCGCGGCGATCACCGGCCGGCCTGCGGCAAGGTACTCGGCCGTCTTGGCCAGCGGCCCACCTTGGAGCCGGTTGCGATCCAGGTCCTCCAGCGGGAGGACGCCCACGTCCGCCAGCGCCAGCACCTTCACCAGATCGTCGTGGAGGACGGGCGGCTGGAACTCCACGTGTTCCTGGAGGCCCAGCTCCTTGGCCAGATCCTCCAGGTGGGGCTGCCAGTCGGGGTGGCGAGGGCCCACCAGGGTGAGCTTCACCTCGCCGCCTTGCTCCAGCGCCAGCGCCAACGCGCGCAGCAGCGTGGGCACACCCTGCCACCCGGCCTGGCTGCCCAGGTACATCAGGCGCATCGGCTGGTTGTCCGGGGCGCCGACCACATCCGGCGTGTACGGCCCCAGGTCCACCGGCGCTCGAATCACCCGCGTCTGCTCGGTGCTCGCCCCAAGTGAACGGATGTAGGTTCGAGTGGTCTCCGAGCCGGTCATGACCAGATCGGCGTTCATCAGGCAGAACAGCTCCTGACGGCGGACCTTGGCGAGGAAGCGCCGGTCGCCCTCGGTCTGCGGATGCGTGTAGCGCAGTTCCTGCGAGGGGAACGTCTGGGCCTCATAGATGAGGCGGTAGCCGTAGTCCGCCTTCATCTCGCACAGCACGTAGCCGCCGAAGGGGTCCGTGAAGTGCGCGAGGGCGTACTCTTCGCTGTCGAGCTGGCGCTTCACTGCGCGTTCAAAGGCCTGGATGCGCGAGGCGAGATCTCCCGAGCCCACGGGCACGCGCAGCAGGCGTGCGCCCTGATACTTCTCGATATGGGAGTGGTCGGGCGTCTTCGCGGACAGCACCACCACGGAGAAGCGATCAGGCAACGCCTTGAGGTACTCGGTCAATCGGCGCGACGAACCCGACGGGCCAGGGATGACGTCGAAGCTGCACAGCAGCAGTCTGGGCAGGTCGCTCAAGCGGACTGCAGGATACTCGGTCCTTTTCCAAGGTGTCATCGGCCGTGACTGGGTCTCCGGTCATGCGACGAACAGAAAATTCCACAGGCTCGTTGACCCCTCGGGCGCATCGACCTAAAGGCGACCTTGTCTATGGACGACCTGAAGAGCGTCACCATGAGCTACCTGAGGAACCTGGCGCGAAAGCACCTGGGCTCGGGTTACAGCAAGCTCACCAAGAAAGAGCTGATTGCCGCGCTCGCCGAGGTCGTCCCCGCACTGAAGAAGCTGGCCCAGTTGGCTGGGGTCAAGCTACCCGCTCGTTTGAAGCCCGCTGCCAAGGTGGGCGCTTCCGCCACGAAGCAGTCCCGGGAGCCAACCCGGGCCAAGGAGACCCGCGCCGTGGACAAGAAGGATAAGAAGAAGGGGCCGGAGAAGAAGGCCCCGGCGGCCAAGAAGGAGCCGGAGAAGAAGGTTGCGGCTCCCAGGAAGGAAGCGGAGAAAAAGGCTCCCGAGCCCAAGAAGGAGCCGGAGAAGAAGGCCGCGGCGCCACAGGGCCGGAAGGGGCAGGCCTCGCGCTCGGCTGCGTCCCAGGAAGAGGATGCCTCCGCGTCCCGGCGGCCCGCACAGGTGGTGAACTTCCCACCGCGCGTCCGTTTGCCCCGCTCGGCCGAGGAGGCCTGGCAGGAGGAGACCGCGGAGATGGTGGTCGCGTCCCCCGAGCTGGAGGCGGTGTTCCAACACGCCGCCGAGCCGCTGGTGGAGGGCTTCTTCGTGGCCCGGATGATGGGCGAGCGCGAGCTGCGCCGTCACCACCTCACCGAGGAGCAGGCCCCTCGCTCCAAGTTCGAGAACGGCGCTGTGGGCCTCGAGGAGAACCTGGGCGAGCTGCCGCTGGACTACGGCAACGATCTGGCCCTGGCCCTGGCTCGCGATCCGCACACGCTCTTCATCACCTGGGACTTCAGTCCCGCCACGCGGGCCCGGGCGATGGAGGGGCTCAACGAGCCTCGGGCGATGCTGCGCGTGTTCGATGGGGAGCGGCTGGTCCGCGAGCTGGAGGTCGTCCTCGAGTCCCGCAGCTTCTACATCCACGGGCTGCCGCCCGGCCGCCCGTACCGCGTGGAGGCCCACTTCGTGGACCGGGGAGGACGCTCGCGGCGGATTGGCTCCTCGACGCACCCGCTCACGCTGCCGCACACGGGCCCCTCCCCGGACAAGGCCGTGCGCTTCATGCAGCTACCCCCACCGCCGATCGTGCCGGTGCAGAGCGTGGCGCCTGCTCCGGTGGTGGCCACGGCCCTGACTCGTGAGGAGCAGGGCCAGGAGCGCCAGTACATCACCTGGCACCGCGTCCCGCTGCCGGGCAGCGCGGATCTGTCGGAGCTGCCGGTGGACTGGCGTGAGCGCGTGGGCCGGAGAGGAGAGGGGGCTCGTCCGCCTCCGCCTCCTCCACCGTCGCCCCTGCCCGAGCACCTGGAGGTCTCCGCGCGCCCACCCGGCTCCTCGGAGCAGACGGCCGGCCGCGGGGGCCCCGTTCGTGGGGGTGCCTCCGAGCAGACCCACTGGACGCCGCCTCCGTCGAGGCGGGGACGATAGGGCCACCCACCCATGAGTCAGGGCTCCTTGGCACTGGTGCTCCACGCGCACCTTCCGTTCGTCCGCCATCCCGAGCACGAGGACTTTCTCGAGGAAGACTGGCTCTACGAGGCCATCTCCGAGACGTACCTGCCGCTGCTCATGGTGTTCGACCGGCTGGCCGAGGATGGGGTGCCGTTCCGGGTGACGATGTCGCTCACCCCCACGCTCGTGAGCATGCTGCGCGATGGCCTCCTCACGGAGCGCTACACGCGCAAGCTGGATCGGCTGTGCGAGCTGGGCGCGCGCGAGGTGCACCGCACGCAGAACGATCCCACCTTCGGTCCGCTGGCGCGCTACTACCGCGATCACTTCGAGTCGCTGCGCGTGGCCTGGGACGGGCGCTACCACCGGGATCTGGTGAGCGCGTTTCGCCGGCTGCAGGACGCGGGTCACCTGGAGATCATCACCTGCTGCGCCACGCACGGCTTCCTGCCGCTGCTGCAGGAGACGCCCGAGGCGGTGCGCGCGCAGATCTCCGTGGCCGCGAATCACTACCGGCTGACGTTCGGCCGGGACGCGCCGGGCATCTGGCTGGCCGAGTGCGGCTACTACCCGGGCGTCGAGCGCTTCCTGGCGGCCGAGCGCATCCGCTACTTCTTCGTGGACACCCACGGGCTGACGGACTCCACGCCGCGCCCGCTGTATGGCCCCTTCGCGCCCATCTACACGGAGGCGGGGGTGGCCGCGTACGCGCGCGACCCCGAGAGCTCGCAGCAGGTGTGGAGCTCGGAGAGTGGCTACCCGGGCGATCCCATCTACCGCGAGTTCTATCGGGACATCGGCTGGGACCTGGAGCTGGACTACATCCGGCCCTACATCCAGCCCACGGGGGATCGGAAGAACACCGGCTACAAGTACTACCGCATCACCGGCAAGACGCAGGACAAGCTGCCGTACGATCCGATGGAGGCACGCGCTCGGGCCGCCACCCACGCGGGCAACTTCATGTTCAACCGCGAGAAGCAGATGGAGTACCTGTCCTCGCGGATGGGCGATCGCAAGCCGGTGGTGGTGGCTCCGTACGACGCGGAGCTCTACGGGCATTGGTGGTTCGAGGGCCCCCAGTTCCTCGACTTCCTCATCCGCAAGGTGGCCTCCGAGCAGCGCACGTTCCAGCTGGTGACGCCGTCGGATGATCTGCGCGAGCACCCGCGCAACCAGGTGGCCACGCCGCCGGCGTCCTCATGGGGCTCGGGCGGCTACGCCAACATGTGGCTGGACGAGTCCAACGACTGGATCTACCGGCACCTGCACCACTGCGCCCGGCAGATGGTGGGGCTGGCCCGGGACTTCCCCGAGACCTCCTCGCTGCAGCGCCGGGCCCTGAACCAGGCGGCGCGCGAGCTGCTGCTCGCTCAGTCCTCCGATTGGGCCTTCATCATGAAGACCGGGACGATGGTGGACTACGCCGTGCGCCGGACGAAGGAGCACGTCTTGCGCTTCCTGCGCCTGCACGATCAGGTGCGTGGCGGGAATATCGACGAGAGCTGGCTGTCTCTGGTCGAGTCGCGGAACAACATCTTCCCGGAGATCGACTACCGGATGTACCGGCCGCTCTGAGCGGGCCCTGGAGGGCCCCGGTGCTGGCGGGTGGCGGCTGTCCGTCCAGGTGTGGACACATGCGGGCAAGGCCCCCCGCGCTTCCTCGGGAAGAGGCAGGGCGGTGCACTGTTCTCCTCAGGTATTCGAGACGCGCTTTTGCTTGCGGGGCTCGGATGGCGCTTTAGCTTGAGGTGGATATGAGACAGCGAAACTTTCGTGTTCGGAGCACGGTCGTAGCGGCAGTGATGGTGTTCTCGACGGTGGCCCTGGCCCAGCCTGCGGCGCCTCTACCGGCCACCGGGAACCTGCAGCCCGAGACCCGGGCGGCCCAGGCGTTGCCCTCGCTGGCTCCGCTGGTGGAGTCGGTGAAGTCCGCCGTCGTCAATGTGGAGGTGGTCGCCAAGGTGTCCAGCTCCCGGGGCGGTATGGGCGACAGCCCGCTGGATCGCTTCTTCGGCGGCGGCCGGGGTGGTAGCCGGGAGAATGTGCGCCAGGGCGCGGGCTCGGGCTTCATCGTCGATCCCAAGGGACTGGTGCTCACGAACAACCACGTCGTCGAGGACGCGGTGTCCATCAGCGTGAAGCTCGATGACGGGCGCTCGTTCCCGGCTGAGATCCTCGGGCGGGATCCGCTGACGGATGTGGCGGTGATCAAGCTCAAGGGCAAGGTGGAAGGACTGCCCGTGGTGGGGCTGGGCGACTCGGACGCGGTGAAGGTGGGCGACTGGGTGCTGGCGATTGGCAACCCCTTCGGTCTGGCCTCCAGCGTCAGCCTGGGCATCCTGTCGGCCAAGGCGCGCAACATCGAGGCTGGTCCTTATGACGACTTCCTGCAGACGGATGCGGCGATCAACCCGGGCAACTCGGGGGGGCCGCTCTTCAACATGAAGGGCGAGGTGATCGGCATCAACACCGCCATCGTGGGCGGGGGCACGGGCATCGGTTTCTCGGTGCCGAGCAACCTGGTCAAGGCGCTGGTGCCCATGCTCGAGAAGGAGGGCGCCGTGACTCGCGGCTACCTCGGCATCCAGATCCAGGATCTGACGGCGGACCTCGGCAAGGCGCTCAACCTGCCCGTTACCGAGGGCGCCATCATCAACGATGTCACCTCGGGCAGTCCGTCGGCCAAGGCGGGGCTGAAGTTGGATGACGTGGTTGTCGCCATCGATGGGCAGAAGGTCGGCTCGGCCAACGCGCTCACCCGAGTGGTGGCGCTGAAGCGGCCCGGCACGGTGTCCACGCTGACGCTCTACCGCAATGGCAACAAGCAGGACTTGAAGGTGACGCTCGGCACGCGGCCTGACATCGAGGGTATCGGCAAGCGCACGCCGCGCGAGACGGAGGAGAGCTCCAAGGCTCGCGTGGGTGTGTCTCTGAGCGATCTGGATGCGCGCACGGCCCAGCAAGCGGGCTTCACGCGGAACGAGGGCGGGGCGCTGATCACCGATGTGGTGCCGGGCTCGCCCGCCGAGCGTGCGGATCTGGCGCCGGGCATGTTGGTGGTGGAGGCCAACCGGAAGCCGATCCGCAGCGCCGAGGAGCTGGCTGCGGCCATCAAGGCGACGCCATCGGGCGGCACGCTGCTGCTGCGCGTGCTGGCGCCGGGTGCCAACAGCCGGTTCCTGCGCGCCCTCAAGGTGCCGTGAGCCGAGGCGGGAGGACGCGTTGAGCGTGACGTATGTGGCGCTGGGGGATAGCTCCGCGGTGGGGGTGGGGGCGAGCAAGGGTGGGGGTTATCCCGAGCGCCTCGCCTCCCGCCTGCGGAAGCAGGGCCTGTCGGTCGGGCTCACCAACCTGGGGATGAGCGGCGCGGTCATCCGCGATGTGTTCACCTCGCAGATCAAGCGGGCTGTGGCCACGCAGCCCACGCTGGTGACGCTTGGCATCGGCACCAACGACTTGTGGCGGAGCACCTCGTTGGAGGACTTCCGTGACGATCTCGATCGGATCGCGCGGAGGTTGAAGCCAACGGGGGCCTCGCTGGTGATCGTCAACGTGCCGGACATGGCGCTGGCGCCGGTGGCACGCATGGTCCCCAGCCACCTCTACGAGGGCCGCATCGAGCCCTTCAACGAGGCCATCGCGGCTACAGCGCGCACACACGGCATGCACGTGGTGGATCTCTACTCGGCCAGCCGGGAGTTCCTCCCGCAGCGGCCCGACTTCTTCTCCTTCGACGGGTTCCACCCCTCGGACAGCGGCTACGAGCAGTGGGCGGATCTCATGCTGCCCACGGTGCAGCCGCTGGTGGAGCGGCGCTGAGCACCCGCGCCTCTTCGCAGCCGCCGCTCAAGCCTTGGCGACACCGGCAGGGGGCAGGGGACGCGAGTTGTCCGTGCTACGGCCTGCATGAGGCCCGCGCTCGCGGCCCGGGTGGATCTCCATGCCGGGCTCGTACGCGGACACCTTGTTACGGCCCCCTCGCTTGCTGGCGTAGAGCGCCGCATCCACGCAGTCCACCAGCGTCTCCTGATCGCTGGCATCCAGCGGGTAGCTCGCCACGCCGATGGAGATGGTGACGTGCCCCGTGGGCTGGGTCGGCACGGCCAAGCCCGCCGAGTCCAGCACCGCGCGCCGGAGCTTCTCGCCCACCGCCACCGCGCCCTCCTTGGCCGTCTGCGGCAGCAACACCATGAACTCCTCGCCGCCGTAGCGCGCGAGCGTGTCCACCTTCCGCACGCAGGGCCGGAGCACGTCGCACACCTTGCGCAGAATCTCGTCGCCCGTGCGGTGTCCCGCCGCATCATTGAGCCACTTGAAGTGGTCCACGTCGATCATCAGGACCGACAGCGGGGTGCCGTAGCGCTCGGCCCGCGCCAGCTCGGCATCGAGCCGCCCGAACAGGTGCCGCCGATTGGGCAGACCCGTGAGCGGATCCGTCATCGTGAGCAGCACTGCCTCCGAGTGCAGCCGCGCGTTCTTCACCGCCGTGGCGGCCTGATCCGCCACCGCCATCAGCAGCTCCAGCTCCTCCGGAGAGAAGCCAGCCACCTCTGGACGCTGGAAGTTCATCACCCCCAGCAGCTGATCCATGTGCACCATGGGCACCGCCAGCAGCGAGCCGTGATCCGTGCCGCCCACCAGGTTGCGCTTGGCGAAGATGCTGGAGCGATCTCCCACGTCCGGCAGGTACACCGCCCGGAGCGTCTCCGCGGCCCGGCCGCATGCGCCCTCGCCGATGCCGAAGGTGAGCCCCTCGCTGCCCCGGTGCTGAGGCCACGCACTCCGGATCTCCAGCAGCCCGTCCGCGTTGCGCAGCATGATCGAGAAGTTGGGGATCTTCAGCCGCTCCACCACGAGCCGGGTGATCCGCTCCAGCAGCTCGCTCAGCTCCAGCGTTGAGTTGAGTGAGTGCGCTACATCGAAGAGCAGTGACAGCTCCGTGATGCGCTCCTCCAGCTTCTCCTTCAGCGCCAGCTTCTCGTTGGCCAGCGCCAGATCCCGGTGCGTGTCGATCTCCTCCGCCTTCATCGACGTCAGCCGCGCCAGCATCTGGTTGAACGCCGCGCCCAGCCGGGAGATCTCGTCCGTTCCCCGCGTCTCCGCGCGCACCAGGAAGTCGCCCTCCTCGGCGCGCCGCATGATGGCGGTCAGCCGGCGCAGCGGCCGCCCGAAGAAGAAGTGCAGGGCCAGACCCATGGCCAGCGCTAGCACGACGCCGAACACCAGCGTCGCACCCATGGCCCCTTGAAACACCGCGGAGAGCTGGCGGCTCAGCAACGGCTCGGACAGGCGCACCTGGAGCACGCCCAGGCGCTGCGCGGTGTCCCCCGTGTGGCAACCCACACAGTCAGATCCGCCCAGCGGACGCACCACCTCCGTGCCCTCCCGCGCCGAGCGCGCCGTCTCCGGAGTGAGGGCCGTCAGCCGTGCGGCCTCCGGGTGAAGGGTGCCCTCTTCACTGCGCTGCCGGGACCAGCGGATCCGTCCATCCGGCGTCAGCACGTGCAACTCCGCCACCGAACGTAACAGGCGTGTATCCGAGCCGATCACCTCGGCTACCGCGCTGTGTGGATGTGTGCGATCCGCCTGGGGAAGAGTGAAGGTGGAGTCGATGAACTCCGCCAGGGCCAGTGCCTCGCGGTGAGCCGCGTCCTGGACGGCGCGCCGTGTCTCTCGCCAGAAGTAGCCGGCGCCCAGGAGCGCGACGACGAGGCCAGGCAAGGCAATGCTCCAAAGGAGCTTCCTGCCGACGGTGTGGGGACCCAGAGCCATGATCTCGGGAGGTGGGGCGCTGGCACCAACTCCAGCGGGACCTACAGGGTTGGAATTGTCCGGCGGACGACTGAGGGCTGTCAAACGGTGAAAGAAGAAATTTCCCACCCGGGTGGGGTTCGCAGAGAGACCCGTGCCGACGTGGGAAGGGTGGGGTACCGTGTACGCGTTATGGCCTCGTTGTTCATCACCTCGGCACTGCTTCCTGTCCCTCATGGCTTCGCCACCCGCGCGGGTGGTGTCTCCGAGGGCCGCTTGGCCTCGCTCAACCTGGGTTTCACCGTCGGAGACGTGCGCGAGCGCGTCGAGGAGAACTACCGCCGGCTCTCAGCAGCAGTGGGGGCGCCGCTCGGCGCGCTGCACACGGTGAAGCAGGTGCACGGGGACAAGGTGCTGCAAGTCTCGGGAGGTCAGTCCACGGACTCGTTGAGGCCCCAGGCGGGCGACGCGGACGCTCTCTTCACCGAGCAGGCAGGAGACTGGGTGGGCGTGTCCACCGCGGACTGCGTGCCGGTGCTGATCGTGGATCCGGAAGGAAAGCGCGTAGCGGCCGTGCACTCGGGCTGGCGCGGCACGGATGCGACGATCGCCGCGCGCGCGGTGGAGGCGCTGGTGGCGCGCGGCTCTCGGCCCGAGAGCTTGCTGGCAGCCGTGGGCCCCGCCATCCAGCAGTGCTGCTACGTCGTCTCTTCGGAGTTGGCCAAGAACTTCGCCGCGAAGTTCGGCTCGGACGTGGTGGTGGCCCGGGGAGACGAGTTCCGCCTGGATCTCTCCCGTGCGGTGGTACGGACGCTGCGCAGCGCGGGCGTCAAGGTGGCCCAGATGGACGTTCTACAGGACTGTACCTCCTGTGACTCTGGGCGTTTCTTTTCGCACAGGCGGGATTCGGGCAAGACCGGGCGTCACATCAATTTCGTGGTTCACCGCTTTTAGGCTGGGGCCGTTTTCTTGACCGTGTCGGAAGCCGCTCTTTATCCTCGGGGGTGGATACCCGTGTTGGAGCGTCTTCTCATCATCCGGCGGCTTCTTGCCGTCGTTCCGCTGTGCGCGCTGGCCGCGTGCGCCCATGACTCCGCCTCGCAGGCGGACATGGCCGCGCTGACGGCAGAGCTGCGGGCCATGCGGGATCAGCAGACGCGCCTCAACGATCGGCTCGAGCGTCTGGAGCGCAGCAACGCCGTGCTCCGCGCCCGGTCTTCTTCGCAGGCCCCCGCCGCCGCTCCTTCTCCTTCTCCGCAGGCTCCGGCCAAGGCCTCCTCGACCGCCCCGGCCCCGCAGCCCTCCTCGAACGTCGCGGTGCCGGATCTGACGGTGGTGAAGCTCAAGCCCAAGTCCGAGCCCGCGCCGGCGCTGCCGACGAAGGTGGCCGTGGTAGAGCCAGATGCGGAGGACGTGGAGTTGTTCGTCAGCTCCTCGCCCGAACCCTCCGAGCCGGCTGCGCCCGCCAGCGCCCCCGCGCCCAATCCGGCCGTGACGGCCGCGCTCGACGCGGAGTTCGAGCAGGCGGTGGCCGCGCTGCGCACCGGCAATGTGGAGCCGGGCGTGGCCAAGCTGCAGTCCTTCGCCGAGCTGAACCCCCGGCACCCGCGCGCGGACAACGCGCTGTACTTCGCCGGGCTGGGGATGATCGGCATGAACAATCACGAAGGCGCCGCGCAGGTGTTCGTGCGCCTCATTGAGACGTATCCCGCCGGGGATGCCGTGTTGGACGGCATGCTCCGGCTCGCGGAGTGCCGGTTGAAGCTCAACCAGCGGGAAGATGCCCGCGCGCTCTACACCCGTGTCATTACCCAGTTCCCAGGGACGGCCGCCGCAACCCAGGCGGAGCAGCGGCTGGCGTCCCTGTCGCACTAGAAGCCCGAAAGGAAGTCACCTGATGCGCTCCCGGATCCTCACAGCATTCCTCGTGGCCGTCTCGCTCGCGCCGGCTTGGTCGGCGCGTGCCCAGCAGGAGCAGGAGCAGGAGGAGGAGGCCGAGGGCGGTGAAACAGAGGGCGCGGACGTCGCCGACGAGCCCCGGTCCGGTGGCGCGAAGGTGCCCGGCTCGGAGAACGCCCGCGAGAAGGCGCCCGGCGAGGTGCACACCGTCGTCAAGGGCGACACGCTCTGGGATCTGTCCAGCCAGTACCTGGGCACGCCGTGGTACTGGCCCAAGGTCTGGTCCTACAACCCGGAGATCGCCAACCCGCACTGGATCTACCCGGGCAACAAGGTGCGCTTCTTCCCTGCGGGCGAGGAGGTGCCTTCGCGCGTGGAGGCGGGCGTGGGGCCGGCTCCCACGGAGATGGTGGCGGTGGAGGGTGACCTCGAGGCCGCCACGGAGCTGGGGCCGGTCAGCGGCGAGTCCCTGGTGTCCACGAGCGGGAAGATCGGCATCGACCTCAACGGCAACACGCTGGTGGCCACGCGTGGCTTCGTCACCGCCAAGGAGGTGGACGAGGCCGGGAAGATCGACAGCTCGTTCTCCGACGCGGACATGCTCAGCTACCCGGAGACGGTGTACCTGCGCTTCAAGCGGAAGATCGACGCGAAGGTGGGTGACCGCTACCTGGTCTTCCGCACCGATCAGGAGATCAAGCACCCCCTCACCCAGCGGAAGGTGGGCTACCTCACCAACCTGCTGGGCACCGTGCGCGTGCTGAGCGTGGGCGACAAGTACGTCACCGCCCAGATTTCGGAGACGTGGGATGACATCCACCGCGGGGACCTGGTGGGCCCTTACGGTGAGCGCCTGATGGACCGCGTCGCCATCAAGCCCAACAGCAAGGCGGTGAAGGGCAACATCGTCACGGCCATGCAGCCGTTCCTCACCATCACCGCCGAGCACCAATTCCTGATCGTCGACAAGGGCAGCAGCGACGGCGTGGAGGTGGGCAACACCTTCTCCGTGATGCGCCGGGACAATCCGAACAAGCGGCTGCTGGATGAGACCGCCAGCAAAGCCAAGGCTCAGAACCTGCCGGACGAGGTAATTGGCACCTGCCTCGTGTCCGAGGTGAAGGAGCGCACCGCCAACTGCATCCTCATCCAGACCCTGCGCGAGGTGTTCCCCGGCGATCGCGTCGAGATGCGTGTGGGGAATGGTCCTACCGCCAGCCGCTGAGCGCGGTGGGAAACACGCAGTTCGCCCGAGGGCGGAGGGATTGGCTGCTTGACCGCTGCCAGTCCGGTGTTTATGTGTCGCGCCCCCTTCCGTCGGCCCCATCATCTATATAGGTGGGAACCGGACGGGGGGGATGGGTATGGCGGATACATTCACACACTCGCAGACACCTGAGCAGCGCGCCACGCTGGCCTTGTGGGCGGTCCCAGGCCTGGGACCGAAGACCCTGGAGGCGGTGCGTGCATTCGCGGGGGGCTCGTTGGCTCGCCTGCTGGGCAGTCCGGTGAGCGAGTGGTTGGCCGATGTACCGGTGACCTCGCAGGTTCGCCGTCGGCTCGGGCAGGTGGAGGCACTGGGCCCCGTAGCGGATCGGGTGCTGGAGCGGTGCGCCGCCGTGGGCATGGAGCTGGCCTTCGCGGGGGAGCGTGCGTTCCCCGAGCTGTTGGCCGCCGCGCCCGACGCGCCCCCCGTGCTCTTCTATAAGGGCCATATCGGGCCCCCCCGGCGCCGCTTGGGCATGGTGGGCAGCCGCCACCCGGATCAGGGCTTCCTCCCGTTTGCGCGCAAGTTCGCGCGCGAGGTGGCCGACGGCGGCGTGGGTGTGGTGTCTGGCGCGGCCATGGGCGTGGATCGGGCCTGCCACTATGGTGCCCTGGATGCGGGCGGCGAGACGTGGGCCTTTCTGGGCTCCGCGCTGGACGAGCTGGATGAGCCGCAAGCCCGCATGCTTCCTGAGTTTCTAGACCGAGGTGGGGTGTACTTCAGCGAGCTTCCGCCGGGTGTCCGGGCGAGCCGCCAGACCTTCCCTCGGCGAAACCGACTCATCGCTGGCGCGTCGGATGCAGTGTTGGTGCTCCGGGCCGGCAAGGACTCCGGAGCGCTCTACACGGCGGAGGATGGGCTGGCGCTGGGGCGCCCGGTGCTCGCCCTGCCGGGGGATGTGCGCAACGAGGCCGCGCTCGGCTGCAACCAGCTGATCCGCGACGGCAAGGCGTACGCCTGCCTGCACGTAGAGGACGTGTGGAAGTGGGTGGGGGCCCGGCCGGTGTTGGCGGTGCCTCCAGGGTCGGGGGGAGGTTGGGAAGCGCTCTCGGAGGAAGCGAGGGGCGCCTACCGGCTGTTGGAGCGGGTCCCTCGCACATTTGATGAGGTGCTGGCGGGGTGCCAGCTCTCGCCCGCCGCGCTCACAGGCGCGTTGGTGGAATTGGAGCTGTCCGGGCTGGTCATCCAGTACCCGGGCAAGCTGTACGAGAAGGTTTGAGCAGGAGAGGTCATGGCCACGCGGAAGAAGAAGGAAGTCGAGACCGAAGCCGCCACGGAGGAGGCGACGCCGAAGAAGGCGGCGGCCAAGCGTCCGGCGGCCAAGAAGGCCACTGCGAAGAAGAAGAGCGCCGCCAAGAAGGTGGCCGCCAAGGCGAAGGGCAAGGGCAAGGCCGCTCTGGCCGAGGTGGAGGTGTCCGCCGAGGAGGAGGAGGGTGAGGAGGAGTCCGCCCGGCGCGGTAAGGGCCCGCACTACCTGGTGGTGGTGGAGTCTCCCGCCAAGGCGAAGACGATCAAGAAGTACCTGGGCTCGGGCTACACGGTGAAGGCGTCCGTCGGCCACATCAAGGATCTGCCCAAGAGCAAGATCGGTGTGGACGTGGAGCACGACTTCCAGCCCGAGTACCACGTCATCAAGGGCAAGGAGAAAGTCCTCAACGAGCTGAAGAAGGTGGCCAAGAACGTGGACCGGGTCTTCCTGGCCACGGACCCCGACCGCGAGGGTGAGGCCATTGCCTGGCACATCCACGAGGAGCTGGGCCACAAGGATGCGCAGCGGGTGCTCTTCAACGAGATCACCAAGAAGGCCATCCAGGAGGCCATCGCCCAACCGCGCCAGCTCAACCAGGAGAGCTACGACTCGCAGCAGACGCGGCGCATCCTGGACCGGCTCGTCGGCTACCAGATCTCTCCGCTGCTCTGGAAGAAGATCCGCCGGGGCCTGTCCGCTGGCCGCGTGCAGTCCGTGGCGGTGCGGCTGATCTGCGAGCGCGAGGAATCCATCAAGGCCTTCGTGCCCGAGGAGTACTGGACGCTGGACGCGCTGCTGGAAGGCCCCGCGGGCCCGCCGCCCTTCAAGGCCAAGCTGTCCAAGGTGGACGGCAAGAAGGTGGAGCTGAAGGATCGTGCCACCACGGACGGCCTGGTGGCCGAGCTGCAGGGCGCCGACTTCAGCGTCGCCAAGGTGGACCGCAAGGAGCGGCGCCGCAACGCGCCCGCGCCCTTCATCACCTCCAAGCTGCAGCAGGAGGCGGCCAACCGGCTGTCCTTCACCGCGAAGAAGACGATGACGCTGGCCCAGAAGCTCTACGAGGGCGTGCCCCTCGGCGAGGAGGGCCAGACGGCGCTCATCACCTATATGCGTACGGACTCCACGCGTCTGTCGGACGACGCGGTGAAGGCGGTGCGCGAGTTCATCGGTTCCAAGTACGGCGTGGAGTCCCTGCCGCCAGAGCCGGTGCAGTACAAGAGCAAGAAGAGCGCCCAGGATGCGCACGAGGCCATCCGCCCCGTATCGCTGGAGTACCCGCCGGAGCGCGTGCGTCCGTTCTTCGAGGCCATGGGCGAGGAGGACATGTTCCGCCTCTACGAGCTCATCTGGAACCGCTTCGTGGCGTGCCAGATGATGCCGGCCGTGTATGACCAGACGAGCGCGGACATCACCGCGGGCCGGGCCACGTTCCGGGCCTCGGGCTCCACGCTGAAGTTCCCTGGCTACCTGGCCGTGTACGGCGCGAGCCTCACTCCCGAGGAGGAGTCCGAGAAGGAGAAGGCCAAGGCTGCGGGCGAGGAGGGCGCCGAGGACGCCACTGGCGAGCTGCCCGTGCTCAACGACGGTGACAAGATCCGCCTGAACAAGCTGCTCAACGAGCAGCACTTCACCCAGCCGCCCCCGCGCTTCTCGGAGGCCACGCTGGTGAAGGAGCTGGAAGAGCAGGGCATCGGCCGTCCGTCCACCTACGCGGCGATTCTCTCCACCATTCAGGACAAGAAGTACGTGGAGAAGCTCGAGGGCCGCTTCCGCCCGACGGACCTGGGGCAGATGACCAACGAGATGCTGGTCAAGCACTTCCCCAAGGAGATGGACGTCGCCTTCACGGCGAACCTCGAGGAGAAGCTGGACCAGATCTCCGAGGGTGGCGCCAACTGGAAGGCGGTGCTCCAGGACTTCTACGGGCCCTTCAAGGAGACGCTCGAGAAGGCCGAAGCGGAGATGCGCGACGTCAAGCGCGAGGAGATCAAGACCGACATCGCCTGCGAGAAGTGCGGCAACGTCATGGTCATCAAGTTCGGGAAGATGGGGCACTTCCTCGCCTGCTCGAACTATCCCGAGTGCAAGAACACCAAGGACTTCAAGCGCGACGCCGAGGGCAAGATCGTCATCGTGGAGGAGGAGACCACGGACGAGAAGTGCGAGAACTGCGGCAAGCCCATGGTGATCAAGCGGGGCCGGTTCGGCCGGTTCCTGGCGTGCTCGGGCTACCCGGAGTGCAAGACGTCCAAGCCCATCTCCATCGGCGTGAACTGCCCGGAGTGCAAGCAGGGCTACCTCACCGAGCGCCGCAGCGGCCGCGGGAAGATCTTCTTCGGCTGCAACCGGTACCCGGACTGCAAGTTCGCCGCGTGGGATCGGCCGCTCGCCGAGACGTGCCCAAGCTGCCAGTCCCCGTACCTGCTGCAGAAGTTCTCCAAGCGGGACGGCGCCTACGTGGCGTGCCCCAACAAGGAGTGCGACTACCGGCGGGAAATCCAGCAGCCAGGCGAGCTGACCGCTCCCTCGGCTGCCTGAAAGTCCCAATGGTTCCGGGAGGGTAGCCCGTCGGCGCCTTGACACGCTCGGCGGGCACCTTCTAAGAAGGTACAGCCCGCTCCCTGCCTGGGAGACCGCCGCCCGTGCCTTGCACGGGTGTGCCGGACCGCGGGCGTTGAAAGGAATCGCAGCGCGATGATCCCCATTGTGAGCGGACTGCTGGACGGGGTGATCCTGGCCGCAGGCCCTGAGAAGCTGGGCGTCGTGGACTCCGTCGTGAAGTTCTTCAAGGACGGTGGCCCCTTCATGTTCGTGAACCTGTTCTGGTTCGCGGCCTCGCTCGCGGTGGCCTTCGAGCGCATCTACACGCTGATGTTCCGCTACAACCTCAATGCCCCGCCCTTCATGGAGCAGATCTCCAAGCTGGTGATGACGGGCAACGTGGATCGCGCGGTGAAGCTGTGCAGCGCCGCTCCGAACTCTCCGCTGGCCAAGGTGATCCGCGCCGGCCTCACCCGCGCCAACCGCGGCGAGATTGAAGTGGCCAAGGCGGTGGAGGAGGCCATGGTCGAGGCCACCCCGCACGTCTCCGCGCGCATCCCCTGGTTGTGGTCGCTGGCGAACATCGCCACCCTCGTGGGACTGGTCGGTACCATCTTCGGCCTCATCGGCACGTTCCAGGCGCTCGGTAACGTGCCCGCCGAGCAGAAGCAGACGCTGCTCTCCGACGGTATCTCCAAGGCCATGAACAACACCGCGTTCGCTCTGTCGATCGCGGTGCTCTGCATCGTGTTCCACCTGATCCTCACTTCGTACGCCAAGGCCATGGTGGAGAGCGTGGAGCTCAACGCGCTCAAGCTGGAGAACCTGCTGTCGCGCCGCCACGCTGGGGACACCCAGGTGGATGGCGAGTCCCGGGCCGCCTGAGCGGCGCCACGCTGAGCCAGAGGGCCGCCGCGCATGGCGTTCTACTTCTCTCGCCGCAAGCTGAAGCCTCGTGAGGAAGAGGAGTCTGGGGAACTGAACATCGTTCCCTACCTCGACATCCTCATGAACCTCATCCTATTCATGCTGCTGTCGATCACGGGGCTGGCCTCGTTCGGCATCCTCAACGTGAGCGCCCCCAACTACGGCGGGCCCTCCGCGGGCGTGCAGCAGGAGAACTCGGATCAGCCCAAGCTCACCTTGAGCGTGCTGATCTCCAAGCAGGGCCACTTCATCAACAGCGAGAACGCCATCCTCGGCGCGGGCGGCAACACACCCACCATCCCCGTGAAGGCCGACGGCAGCTACGACTACGAAGCCCTCAACGCGAAGATGGTGGAGATCAAGCAGGCCTTCCCCGGCGAGAGCAAGGTCATCATCGCCGCGGACGCCGAGGTCCAGTACGAGACGCTGATTGGCACGATGGACGCGTGCCGCGAGACGATGGGCAAGGATCGCCACCTGCTGTTCCCCGACGTCACCCTGGGGGCCCTGTGAGCGCGACAACTGACGCCGAAGTCGCCGGCCCGCTGGCTCCCGAGGAAGAGGAGCGCCTTCAGCGGATGCGCTTCCGCAAGGCCCTGGCGCGCAAGAAGCGCAAGGAGCGCGAGGCGGCCGGCGAGATCAAGGAGCTCAACATCACCGCGATGATGGACATGATGACCATCCTCCTGGTGTTCCTCCTGAAGTCCTTCGCCTCGTCGTCGGCGTCCATCACCGCGTCGGATGACGTGAAGCCGCCGGTGTCCTCCACCCGCGCCACGCCCAAGGACACGGTGGCCGTCACCATCACCCCCAAGAACATCCTGGTGGGTGAGAAGGAAGTGCTGAGGCTGACCAACGGCCAGGTGCCCGCCGAGCAGCTTCAGGGCCGGCTCGTGGCGCCGCTGGACGCCGCGCTGAAGAAGGAAGTGGAGAAGCTGAAGTACATCGCCGACCGCAACCCGGCGGCGCCGTTCAACCGGGAGTTGTCGGTGATCGGGGACAAGCGGGTCCCCTATGATCTGCTCCTCACCGTCCTCTACACTGCGGGCCAGAACGAGCTGGAGAACTACCGCTTCGTGGTGCTCCAGAAGGAAGAGGGCGGGCAGTAGGCGGCTCCGAGGCTACAGGGACGGCGCGGCGGCGTGGCCTCCGCGCGTCTCCAGCTCGTGCCGGGTGGCGTCCTCCTCGCACCGGATGGCGAAGGGCAGGGCCTCCAGGCGATCGAGGGGGATCTCGTAGCCACAGTCCACGCACTCGCCGAACACGCCCGTGTCCATGCGACGCAGCGCGGCGTCGATCAGCATGATCTCCCGGCGCTGGGCCTCCATCAGGCTGGAGAGCGTGTAGTCGGCGAGCTCGGACTGGGCGTTCTCCTCGTATTCGGGATCGCGTTCCTGGTCCTTCAGGGCGGTCAGCTCCCGGTGGGCCCCCTCGTTCGCGTGAAGGATCTCCCGGCGGCGGCGCTGGAGCAGCTCGCGGATCTTGATGAGGTCATTGGCTCGCGTCATGGCCCGTGTGGCTCCATTCCAAAGGTGACTGCGCTCGCTCGGACCGTTCTTCCCGAGCGTTGAACGGGTGAAACCTAGGGGTCCCCAGGAGGTAGGGAAACCGGAGCCCCGTTTAAGGCACGGGGCCGGGCTGGAGGGCAGGCGAGCAGGCGTCTTCCAACAGCCAACGGGCTGACACCCGGGCGCTTTTTCGTCGTGGGAAAGGGGAGGGGAGTCCTGCTAACTGTTTTCGGACAGCCCCGATGTACAAGCCCGAGGGCGAGGGTTCAGGAGCGAGTGATGTCGGAAGCGAAGCCGCGAGTGACGGTGATTGGGGGCGGGTTGGCGGGCAGCGAGTGTGCCTGGCAGCTCGTGCGACGAGGCATCCCGGTGACGCTGCGGGAGATGAAGCCGCACAAGCGCTCGCCCGCGCACAAGTCGGACATGTTCGCGGAGCTGGTGTGCTCCAACTCGCTGCGCTCGGACAACCCGGAGAGCGCCATTGGCCTGCTGCACGCGGAGCTGCGCGCGCTGGGCTCGCTCGTGCTGCGCAGCGCGGACACGCATCGGGTGCCCGCCGGGGACGCCCTGGCGGTGGAGCGCGAGAAGTTCTCCGGAGAGATCACCCAGGCCGTGCGCGAGCACCCGCTGGTTGAGGTGGTGAACGGAGAGGTGGAGCACTTGCCCGAGGGCTTGGTCGTGGTGGCCACGGGGCCGCTGACCTCGGATGCCCTGACGCAGGAGCTGGAGCGGCACGTGGGGCAGAAGCTCTACTTCTATGACTCCATCGCCCCCATCCTCTCGGGCGACTCCATCGACATGAACATCGCCTTCCGCCAGAGCCGCTACGGCAAGGGCGATGGGGACGATTACCTGAACCTGCCGATGTCGAAGGAGGAGTACTACCGCTTCATCGCCGAGGTGAAGGCGGGCCAGAAGCTGACACCGCACGCTTTCGAGGAACCTAAATACTTCGAAGGCTGTCTGCCGATTGAGGTGATGGCAGAGCGCGGAGACGACACGTTGGCGTATGGGCCCATGAAGCCGGTGGGATTGATGGACCCTCGGACCGGGCAGCAGGCGTACGCGGTGGTGCAGTTGCGCATGGAGGATCGCGCGGGCACCTCGTGGAACATGGTGGGCTTCCAGACCCGGCTCACCTGGGGCGAGCAGAAGCGCATCTTCACCACCTGCATCCCCGGGCTGAAGGAAGCGGAGTTCCTGCGGATGGGGCAGATCCATCGCAACACGTTCATCGACTCGCCGCGCCTGCTGGACAAGGACCTGTCCTTGAAGTCCGAGCGGCGCCTGTTCTTCGCGGGGCAGATCACGGGAGTGGAGGGATACGTGGAGTCCACCGCGTGCGGCGCCCTGGTGGCGCTGGCGCTGAGCGCTCGGATCGAGGGGCGTGAGTTCGTCCCGCCGCCGGCGACCACGGCGCTGGGCTCGCTGTACCGGCACGTGACGGGCGAGGCGCATCCGCCGGACCACCCGCACCAGCCGTCCAACGTCATCTTCGGGCTGTTCCCGCCGCTGCCTGGGCGGGTGAAGAAGCAGGACAAGCGGGCGCGGTACTCGGCGCGGGCCCAAGAGGATCTGGCCACGTGGCTGCCCTCGGTGGCCGTCTCGCAGACCCTTCAGAGGAGCGCGTAATGCAGCTTCGGCGACTCGTCGTGGTGGGAGCGCTCATGGCGCTCTCGGTGGTGGGATGCAAGCGCGGGGACTCCGGCGGTGGCAGCGGCGGCGGCGGCACCGGCGGGAGCTCCGGGAGCGGCAAGGGCGCGGTGGTGGGCGGCATGGGGACGCTGATCGCCCCAGGCCTGGCGTCGGACCTGCGCGTGGCTCCGGATGGCCAGTTCGTCACGTTCCTGCTCGAGGCCAAGAAGCCTCGGCTGGACGGCATTCCTCCGCAGATGCTGCTGGGCGAACTGCACGGAGTTCCGGTTCCGGGTGGATCGCCGCGCAAGCTGGGCGACTCCGTGACGAACGTGCCGGGCGGCCAGCTGTTCTCCAAGGACTCGCGCTACCTGTTCTTCCTCACGGGCTACAACCCGGCAGTCCAGGCCGGGGCGCTGCACGTGTTGGCGCTCACCGAGCCCACCGCGGAGCCGGCGAAGCTGGGCGAGCAGGTGACGTACATGCTGCCGAGCCCGGACGGGAAGCTGCTGGCCTTCGTGGACAACGGCGTGCTGAAGCTGGGGCCGCTGCCCGCTGGCCCCTTCAAGGACGTAGGCGGCGAGGTCTCCACCGCGCAGTTCACCCAGGACGGCAAGACGCTCTTCTTCAAGCGGCGGCTGGTGGCCGCGGGCGGGCTGGCTGCTGTGTCCGTGGAGAAGCCCGAGGCCCCGCGCAAGCTGGGTGACTACGTGGGCGACTACGAGGTGTCCGCGGACGGGGCGCACGTGGCGTGGCAGGCGCGCAGCGAGGCCGAGCGCGGCATGTACGATCTCTTCCTCGCGGACGTGGCGGACCTCAAGCCGCGCAAGGTGGCCACCGGGACGAAGGCCTTCGGCTTCTCCAAGGACGGCAAGTGGCTGGCGCGCACGGAGAACGGCAAGCCCGAGGTGCTCGGGGACTTGTACCTGGGGCCCTCGGACGGCAGCCCCGGGCGCAAGGTGGGCGAGCGGGTGGAGGAGTTCTCCTTCTCCCCGGACTCGCAGGCCCTGGGCTTCCTGGAGCGGTACGATCCCACCGCTCGTGCGGGCTTGATGTCCGTGGTGAAGCTGCCGGACGGCGCCACCCAGCGCGTGGGCGATCGCGTGCCCAACTACACCTGGGGCTCGGATGGCCGGCACGTGGCGTTCCTCTCGCGCTTCCTCAAGCCCGTGTACTCGGTGGACCTGATGCTCTACACGTTCGGCGCCGAGAAGGCCGAGAAGGTCCAGGCCGGTGTGTTCGGCTATGGCTTCACCCCGGGCAACTCCGAGGTCATCTTCCGCACCAACTGCATCCGCGAGGGCCGCGCCTGTGACTTCAAGGCGCTGGATTTGACGCAGCAGACGCGCGCCGAGCCCGCCACCTGGATCCAGGGCATGTACAGCTACAAGCTCTCCAGCGACGGCAAGCGCGTGCTCCTGTCCTATGCCCGCATGGACTCGGACACCTACGACGTGGGCGTCTACGACATGAAGAGCAAGGCCCGGAAGACGCTCGACCAGAAGGTGCAGATCCCCGCCTACTTCGCCGGGCCGGGGGACTCCCACGCCGTGTACCTCGTGACGCAGGGCCAGAAGCCCGGCGTCTACGTGGCCCCTGCCACCCTCTGAGCCTTCGACGCACTGCGTTGGTTGACTCGAAAATCAGGGGAAATTGACTCGAAAATCAGGCCGGATTGATTTGAAAATCACGGCACTGGGCTGGAATTTTGCGGCGGGGGCCCGCTAACCCAGCGGAATGAGGGGTGTTATCCTCCAATGTGCGCACATGGGAAACCAAGGCGTACATGGTGCGATAATGTGTATGTAGCCCGCCGCGTCACTGGCGGGCGCCACCCTCATCTCGGAGTCCCACCATGAGCTCGCGCACCATGCAGTACGGCAGCCTGCAGATGTCCCTGCCCGAGGGTTGGTCGGATGCGACGCAGATCGTGGCCTCGGGGCCGGTGGAGGACGGGTTCCGGAGCTCGCTGGGGTACACGACGGAGGCGATCCGGCCTCGCGAGACGCCGCCCCAGTTCGCGACGCGGATGCTGGCGCAGATGCGGGAGAAGCTGGAGGGCGTGCAGCTGGTGGCCGAGAAGCCGGCGACGTTCGGGACGCTGGGCGGGTTCCTGCGCGAGATGACGTACGTGGCGCACGGGATGAAGCTGGCGCAGCTGCACTTCTACGTGGCGCGCGGCGGGGTGGTGCACATCTTCACGTTCACGCAGCGGGCCGAGCGCCTGCAGGCGAGCCGGGCGACGGCGGAGAAGCTGTTCGCGTCGGCGACGCTGAGCGCCCCGGCCGAGGCCAAGCCCTCCTCGCTGCCTCCCTCCACGCGCTCCCGTCCTCAGTACATCGAGCCGCGCCACCTGCGCATCATCGCGGCGTGAACAGGGCGGGGCGGGCTGCGGAGCTTCCAAAGTTTGCGGCAGGCCCGGAGCCGTCTACGCTTCGGACATGGAGTCGCTGTCACCCTTGCTGGAGCAGTTCCGGGCTTACCTCGAGCACGAGAAGGGGGCGTCGCCGCACACGGTGCGGAACTACCTCATCGATCTCGTGGACTACGAGCGCTACCTCGTCGAGCGGATGAAGCTGTCGCTGCTGGCGGGCTCGCACGCGGCGATCCGCGGCTACCTGGGCACGCTGGCGGTGGACCATGCGCCGGCGAGCCGCGCGCGGAGGCTGGCGAGCATCAAGTCGTTCTACCGGTACCTGGTGCGGCAGAAGCTGCTGTCGGCCAGCCCGGCGAAGCTGGTGAAGAGCCCGAAGCTGCCCAAGAGCCTGCCGAAGGTGCTCCCGGTGGACGAGGTGTTCGCCATCCTGGACATGCCCTCGCTGAAGACGGTGCTGGGGCTGCGGGACAAGGCCATCCTGGAGATCCTCTATGGAGGCGGCCTGCGTATCAGCGAGCTGTGTGGGCTGAGCCTGCTGGATGTGGATCGGAGCGGGCGGATCGTCCGGGTGATGGGCAAGGGGAGCAAGGAGCGCCTGTGCCCGGTGAACGCGCAGTCCATCCGGGCGCTGGAGGCGTACCTGGCGCGGCGAGGTGAGCTGCTGGCGACGCCTCGGCCGGGACAGGATCCGGATGCGCTCTTCCTCAACTACAAGGGGGGGCGGTTGACTCCGCGCAGCATCGCGCGGCACCTGGACACGTACGTGGTGCAGTGCGCGCTGGCGCGCAAGGTGAGCCCGCACGCGCTGCGCCACTCGTTTGCGACGCACCTGCTGGGCGGCGGAGCGGACGTGCGCAGCATTCAGGAGCTGCTGGGGCACGCGAGCCTGTCCACGACGCAGCGCTACACGCACGTCACCGTGGAGCAGCTGCAGCAGGTGTACGACGCGGCGCACCCGCGGGCCTGAGCCATGCCGCCTCCGAGCCGCTATGGGCGTGGGCCCGGTCCGAAGGTGCGTCAGCGCACGCCTGGGCACCATTACAATGGGAGCTTCCTTCCGGCCGCGGATCGAGCGGAGATCCTCACATGGCTGGCAACGCTGAAGCCACTGTGGGAGGAGCGCTACTCGAAGCACTTCCCGCCGCCGCCGGGGCAGACGCAGCGCCGGTTGTTGCGGCCGGTGTACTGGCTGGGCAACTGGCAGTTCGCGTGCCTCGACTACTACCGGCCTCCGAAGGGGGTGAAGGATCGGTGCGTGCGGGCCGAGCCGTTCCCTCCGGTGCTCCAGCGGCAGGTGGAGAAGATCGAGGCCCTGGCGCGGCGGATGTTCCGGGGGCCGGACATGCCTCCGCGCTGGCACCTCAACACGTGCTTGGTGAACTTCTACGGCAGCCGCTTGGAGGACGGGCGCTGGGTGGACACCGCGCGCGTGGGCGAGCACAAGGACTTCGAGCCTGGGCCCGTGGCCTCGCTGTCACTGGGCGAGCGGGCGCTCATCCAGTTCGTGACGTCCACCCGCCCGGGCGAGCGCGACGCGGTGGTGCTCGAGCAGTGGCTCGATGACGGGTCCTTGGAGCTGTTCGGTGGGGTGCAGTGGAAGGAGCAGACCTTCCACCGGGTGCAGCGGGTGGACACGCGCGAGGGGCATGTGCTGCCGCCCGAGCTGCCCGACTTCCAGACCCGGCGCGTGAACTTCACCTTCCGCTATGTGCCGGACGAGCACGTGATTCCCTTCGCGAAGCTATCTCCCGAGGCCCGCGAGGACGTACGGCCGTACATGCGCACCCTGGCTGAGAGCAGCGCGTTCTTCCGCGCGGAGTTGGCCCGCGAGCAGTCTGAGAGCAATCCCTCGTCTCCTCAGACACCGGCGCGCTGAGCTGAAGCGTGGGCCCTCCCTTTAAGATTGTTGGGCTTCTCGGGATGGAGGCGGCGGGAATCGAACCCGCAGCGAGGTGGAAGCAAACGGTCGACGCGTCGCGGATCCGGGTTCTGGACATCGGCGAGTGCTCAATCGCGGACAGCCTCGGGCACTTCCAGTTCCTGAAAGATCACTCCATCCAGATCCAGATGGCGCACTGCCTCGACGAAGCGCTCGGTAGCGATGATGAAGCCTGGGGCAGCGAGGAGCCGAAACACATCCAGGTCAGCAGGCAGTGAGCTGGCGTCAAGCCAGAATCTCTCCGGGAGGGTCAACGGGTCATTGCCACACTTCTCGCATGGGGGCTTGCGGACTGGCGGCAGACAGTCGGGATGAAATCTGCCGTGGAGTTCCAACTCCAGCTCTCGTAGCTCGGGCGGACGCTTGACCCGGAAGCGCACACTGAGCGGGCAGCCCTTGAGACCACGCACACCCGCGTCCTGCAGCCGCTCCAGCGCCTCGCGGCGCGCGTAGAGCGACCAGGGGTTCTGCATGAAGAGCTGGCCAAAGTGGCCCGAGGCTGGACCCTCCAGGGGCCCCATCCGGGTGCCGGGTTCCAGCAGGGCGCCCATGGGTGCGAACGGACGCACCTGCTCGCGCAGCCGAAGGAACTCCTCGAAGGGGACGGGCCAGGAGTCGGACAGCTTTTCCAACTCCGAGGCCGGAAGAGCCGACAGGTCTACGCACGGATACTGAAGCCCGATGATCCCACCTCCCGCGCGACACACGACACAGGGCTCCACTCCGGGCAGTCCCCACTTGTGCTTCGCATTCCCCAGGTTGCCTGTGAAGCGTGGCTCCGTCCCCTTGAACTCATAGAGCTTCATCCGTCTCCTCTTATCAGCCCCTCGCTACGGGGCGTGGAGCTGAGGGCCCTGTGGGACAAGCGCATGTCCATACGGGATGATGGGCCCGACGATGTCGAAGCGGTACGTCAGCTCAAAGGCTTTGCGTATCAGTTCCTCCTGATTCAGTCGCCGGTGAAGATTGGCCCGCATGAATTCTCGCCAGGCCTCGTTCCAGGGCCCGCCACGTCCGTCGCCACCATGGATGCGCTGGTGGGCCCGGGCTGGGATGACCATCGTCCAATCATGAACGTTGATGCCATGGGCGCGGAACCATTCGCGGAACTCGTTGGCCTGAGGAAACAGGTGATGCTTGCGCAGCGTGCCTTCAAGCCGAGGGAAAGCCGGGAGGAAACCGTAGCGATAGCGGAAGTGAAACGTCATCTGGGGACGGGCATCGCCTCGAAGGCCTGCACGCCTCCAGTCACGGCTGGTGCCAGGACTGCGCAGCGGAGGGCGGAAACCTCTCGCCAACTCGGCACCATGCGCCAGAGGAGCACTCGCAACGACTTCGGAGGCTTATGGGGTTAGGCGGTCGCGATCGAGTTTCGCACTTATTTGAGTACATCCATGGGCCCCAGCAGCCAGTTGCCGGGAGCGTTCGGGTCCGCACTCAGATAGTACTCGAAGAGAGCCTGATGGAACTCCGCACGGCTGATCTCGCCGTTGCTGTCCCGATCGAGCCGCCTGAAGGCCTCGGCGGAGGTGGTCGGAGGGATTCCAAGCGCGTTATACATCCCTACGTACTCTCCCTGTGAAAGGCTGCCATTGCCGTCGCGGTCAAGAGCGCCCAGCAACCCGTCGACGATGTAGCCCACGGCAATCTCGAAATTCTTAGGAGCGATCACGACAGCATCCATGATGCGGATGAATTCCTGATTCCCGATCTTCTCGCTCGCCTTGTTCTCACGGGCTTCCAGCAGGAGGTTCCACCAGTTCATGAAACCCTTACTCATCGCACTCTTGTTCTTATGATCAGCGTTGTCCGCTAGCGCGGTGAACAGCTTGACCATTTTCTCGATGTCGTCCTGGGTGATCCATCCATCGCCATTCTGGTCGAACCATTTGAACACATAATTGAACTTCTTGACCTGCAAATCCGTTGTCACGAAGATACCTCGCTGGAGTGGTATGTTCTTGGAGCCGCTATTGCCCCGTATCGGGCAGGCAGGTCACGGCGGTTGGAGCGTAAACAGCTCCTGACTCCGCAGCAAGGAGAATAGGGGCTCCGCAGGTCAAGTGGGCGCGCCCAGGTATGCGAGGGTTACTCCAAAGTCGATTGGTTGATTATGAGCATTTTTCGGCAGGGGCGAATTAAGACCTCCGGTTCCGCGACCGGCAGTCGATGGCCTCAACAAAGCCCTTGCGGCATCACTTTGAAACGAACAATGTGACGCGGAGTTGTCAACTCGCGTTGTAAAAAAAAGGATTATGTTCATTCCTAAGGAAGAGCTGGTCCAATCGGAAGGGAGAAGAGCAAGGAACGGGTGACGCTTTCTGAGTTCACGAAGCGTTTCTTGACCGACAGCGAAAACAACAACAAGCACTCCACAGTTATCAGCAAGGATCAGATCCTTGTTGACCACGTGATGAAGGGGGGCCCGCTGACGGTGGTTAAGGAGCTGATGGGGCACGCGACGATCGACATGACCAAGCGCTACGCCCACTTGAGCCCCGACATCCGGAGGGAGGCGGTCAACGTGCTGGACCGTCCTCTTGCTCCGGGATGCGACATAACACGCGACACGGTTGGTGGACGCTGCTAACCACCCGTGATTACAGCGTGAAACAGTGGAGGCGGCGGGAATCGAACCCGCCGCCGCAGTAGGCCTCATCCCGTACCTCGCCCCGCCTGGGAAGGCATCCTGGGCTGGGCAGGCGTGTGTCTGCTGGAGATGAATCGCATCTGCGCCGACCCGGACTGTGGCTCATGGGGTAGCCGTCAGCGGCTCTCACCTCTCGTTCTGCTGCCGCCCGCTACCCCCCCTAATAGGGCTCCTGTCCTCTCTATACGTTCACCTCCGGTTCGCGGCGCCGCTAGTTGACCACCAGCACGAGGCGGTCGGAGTCCGTCGCCGTACGTCTCCCAATCCGTCCATCGATGGAGAGGATCAGGACGTTGCTGCCAGCTTGGAGGTTGAGCGTCACCGCTTCGAAGCTGCCAGGGGCCGGGTGGAACAACGCGCTCACGTCCACGCCATTCAGGCTGGCGGAGAACGTCTCTGGGAGCGTCGTCGGTCCGTATTTCAAGATGACAGAGGAACTCGTCGTGCCCGCTGGCAGCGAGGTTCGGCTGTCCAACGGCCTGATGTAGGTGAGGAATTGGTTGACGTCCCGCGGGCGCTGGCCGCCGCCATCGAAGCCTCCCACGACGGCAGGTGGCGCTCCTGGCTCGGGGGAATAGGACAGCGCATAGCCGTGGCGCTCTCCGGCCTGGATGGGCAGGTCCGCGAAGGTGCTGGTGGTGTCGGTCCCAGCCCGATCGTACGAGCGAATGTCCAGTGTGTAGTTGCCAGCGGCCGTTCCGGTCACGTCCAGTGTGTAGTTGCCAGCGGAGGACTGGGTCATCACGAAAGACCTGGGCGGGTTGGGGTCACCGCGGTCCTCGTCCATGACATCGCCGTACCCACCGGGGTCATACGCGGCATGCGGTATTTCGGAGAGGGGCTGGCCTGAGCTCACGTCCAGCCCCGTCCTCCTCCCTGCGGGGTCCGTGACCATTAGGTGGACGGGGGAGTGTAGGACGATGAAAAGCCCATTGCGGCCTTTATCCGTGATGATGAATTCCTCGCCGTTGAAGACACGCGTCTGGCCGTTGGGGATGGGCTCGTAATTGGCTCTGTCTTTGTAACTGGAGTAGAGTTTGTCCACCTCTCCCCCGTTCGGGTCCGCCAGAAACACGTCGGTGAGCGCGTCGGAGGTGAAGCCGGTCGCCGGCGCCCAATGGGTGGGGAGGGGACGGCCGCTGACAATCCGAGGACCCAGGATGCGGATGGGCTGCGCACCGAAGCGGCAGATGTCCATCTTGAGTTCCGAGCCGACCGAAGGCCCCTGGTAGTGGACGTAGACGGGCCGGCACCCAGCCACACGGCCCTTGCACATGGCGTAGTCCTCGATTTTGTGCGGGTCGATGTCTCCGCCCACGAAACCACCGTTCAGGATGAGCCAGCGATTGAGGTCGAGCACGGGGTTCGACACATCGGGGCCAGGCTGGACGCCGTGGTATTGAAGCATCTCGGTCAGGGACACGAGCATGCAGCCCTTCCTGCGGATGGGCTCTCCCGTTTTGTCATATTCCTGCCCGAACACGCCCTGATTGATTGCGGGCGTGGTGCCGGGGGGAAGGGTGGGGTGGACCGTGTATTTTCCGGACGAGAACTCCTTGTCATCCTCGAAGAACCGCCAGGTCCAAAGCCCTGGCTTGATGCACTGTGAGACGGAGAAGAAGTCGATGAAGATGGTGTTCGAGCCGCAGAGGGCGGTTTCTGTGCCGGTATCGACGAAGCAGTTCTCCCTGCCCAGGTAGGAGGGATGGAACACCACTTTCGCGTGGATCCTCTGCGTTCCGGCGGGGTCCTCCGCCGTCGAGTGCCAGGACTGTCCCTCCCGCTCTCCGAGGGCAAAGACGCGCCCGCCGGTTGCGACGTCACGGAAATAGGCCGTGTCGTTCTCCATCGGGGAGAAGCACAACAGGGCAGGCCCGCGGCAGTGACTCTCGGCGGACAGTCGCGTGAACAACATGAATGCTGCGGAGCCAGTCACGCCGGGAGGGATGTCGGCGTTCGAGGCCGGGCTGAGCAACACCCCGGACGCTGGGAGGCCGGCCGGGGTGCGGGAGGAGGGCGCGAGCGCTGGCTGCGTTCCTCCACACGCCATGATGACCGCAAGCTGCGGCAGCAGCCATGACCACCGCCAACGTCGAATCGCCTGGGGCATCGCCCACCTCTCTGTACGGGTCCGGGCCCGGATGGAAGCGGATGCCTCGTGTTCGCTCCATGCCACGGCGGGGTGGGCGGACTGCGCTCACGCCAACACAGCCCGCCTGTGCACACCGCTCACTGGGCTTTGTTCCCGGTCAGCTGGAGCTTGCTGATCTTGAAAGCTAGGTCTCCCACGTCGATGTCGTGCAGGTTGGCCAGCATGACGACCGTGAGACGCTGGTCCGGGAAGCGCAGGATGACGGTCTTGAAGCCGAGCCACGAGCCGTCATGTCCCACCGCGTTCATGCCGAGGAACGTGTGCACCCACCAGCCGAACCCGTACTCGGTGGCCTCGCCATCACGCAGCGTCCCCGGGGTGAAGGCCTCCTGGAGCGTCGCGGCCTTCACGAGCTTCTCGGTGTAGAGCGCCTGGTCCCATTGATAGAGGTCTTCGATGGTCGAGTAGATGTTGTCCTCGCCATAGATGGCGTTCAGCGGAGTGTAGTCGATATCGCGGTAGACGCCATTCTTGAGCAGGTAGCTGGTGGCCACGTTGGGAACGGGGGGCCGCGTCTCGTCATAGAGGAGCGACCGGTTCATGCCGAGCGGCTGGAAGATGTTCTGCCGGAGGAACTGCGCGAAGGGCTGCCCCGACACCTTCTCGACGATCTGCGCCAGGAGGACATAGCCGGAGTTGCTGTACTCATACTGCTCTCCGGGGGCAAAGCGGGGCGCCATCACCTGGGCGAGCAGGGCGAGGGTGTCCTGGGAGGTCGGCTCGAATGGGCTCTGCGGGGCCTTCGCCGACCGTGGATAGTCCGGGTCGAGCTTGCCGGTCTCGAGAAAGAGGTCTTCGTATTCCGGGAGGCCGGCCGTGTGGTGAAGCAAGTGGCGGACGGTGATCTGATTTGCGTAGGGCGGGAACTGGGGAAAGAACTTTGACAGCGGATCGTCGTACTTCAGCTTGCCGCGCTCGGCGAGCATCATGACCGCCATGGCCGTGAACTGCTTGGTGACGGAGGCGAGCAGGAAGGCGGTGTCCGGCGTGACGGGCTTCTGGCTCTCGAGGTTGGCGAGGCCATAGCCCTTCTTCAAGACGACTTGGCCCTCTTGGATGATGAGGATGGCCGCGCCCGGCGTGTCGCCCTGGCTCCACGGAGCCATCAACCTGTCGACCTGCTCTTCCAGCGAGTTCGTGGGGGCAGGGCGCGAGTCTGGATTCGCATGCGCCTGCGATGAACCGCAGCTCGCCAGTGCGAGCACGAGAACCGGAATGCCAATGATTTTTGTCAAGGCGTAGCGGTGTGTCACGCTGCGGCCGACACCGTCGAGCGCCGTCCTGCCCACCGTCCGGCGCCCGGCAGTCTCCTCAAGCAAGCACCCGCCGATACCGCATTCCCCATTGTCTCTGCCTGGTTGTCTCCTCCACTTCTGTCCTGACGGGCGGCTCTCTCTCCCTCACTGCCATCGTTCACGATCCCAACCCGGGTGACACCCTCAACCTCCTCGACGCGGGAGAGTCCACCTCCGTTTCCACCCTGGCCTCCGACGTGGATGGCGATGCGCTCTCCTACCAATGGGCCTCCTCCTGCCCGGGCACCTGGACCCACGCCTATTCCAGCACCGCCTCCTTCAGCCCTTCATCGGTTCCCGCAGTCCGCTGTGCTGTTACCAGCTAACGCCTTTGCGCTCCGGCTGACACTCATTGACATGTCGGTAGTCGTGTCAAAGGGCTTGCTGACACACCAAAGCCCTTCATGGAGACCCTGGCCCGAACAGGTCTCTCCGTCTGGCCCCGAGCGGTAAGCGCCCCTGCCAATGGAAGGCATGCTTGTTGCTGAAGCCGCGTGAGCATGTTCGCGCTCACTTCATCGCATCCCCGTCGAAGCTCACTCCTCGCCTTCTGCGCCTTGTGGGGGGCACTGCACGCCGTGCCCGGCTTTGCCCAGGCCGCCAGCGCCTCCGAGCCACAGGAGAGCGCCCTCAACAATGGCAGCCCGGAGGAGGCGTCCAAGTACTACAAGGCGCTCTCCAAGAAGCTCGGAGTTCTCACGCCCGCCACGATTGAGGCGCAGGCGACCTTCAAGGACCTGTTGAGCTACCTCGGGTTCAAGGAGTTCACCCCCGAGGACATTGAGTTCGCGACGCCCGAGTCGTTGATGGAGGGGAGGGCGACCGTCGCGCAGGTGCTGCCCGTGGGCAGCAAGGTCTCGCTCAAGGCGGACACGGGTCTGTTCTTCGCCCGCTGCAGAGGTTGCCAGCAAGGCACTACGCTCGAGGTGGTGGACACCGTGACCGTCCACGCCAGTGCGAACTCCGAGCCCTCCACCCTCTTCGAGGTGGTGGACGCGGGCGATGGCACGATCGCGCTCAAGGCGGACACCGGCTTTTACGTGGCACGGTGCACTGGATGCATCGATAGAGCCACCATCAAGGACTTCGCGACCGTCAGCGCGCTCGGCGCCACTCCGCCTGCTGTCGCGCGCTTCACCCCGGAGCTCCTTCCCAACGGGAAGGTCGCCTTCAAGGCGAGCACAGGCAACTACCTGGCCCGGTGCAGCAAATGCTCACCCTCCTCCAGCGTTCCTGACACGGTCACGATCCATGCCACCGACCCTCGGAAACAGGCCGTGGCCCAGTGGACCGTCGTCGTGCAGAATGGCACCGCGAGCGGAGGCAGCGGAGACAGCAAAGACATTCTCGTCTCCCGTTTCTTCGCGCCCAAGATCGTCGACTTCAGCGTCGCTCCCGCGCAGCGCAAGGTCGGTTGGCGTCGGCTGGTGCGCATGAAGGCCCGCCCGGGCTCCCAGGCGCAGAACCACTTCGTGGAGAGCGCCTGGATCCTCTTCAACCACTTCACCTCGCCCCCCACCCATAGCCCCTTTGGCGGCACCAACGTGCCCCTGTTGGTGAAGAATGGCTCCGTCAACACGCAGGTGGCCCTGCTCACCCAGTGCAAGGCGGGCCAGACCGCATGCCAGAACGCGGAGCTCAACAGCATCTACTGGATGGACTTCGGCCCTTCGGACAAGGGCTACAAGCTGTCCTACGCGCTCGACGCCTCCTTCGATGCCGGCACGCTTCATGGCAGCGCTCCCTACTTCGTCCCCAACGGGTGTGACACCTGCCATGGCTCGCTGCGCGGTCAGGCGGTGCTCAACTACCTCGACACCGACCACTGGCTAGACCGCCTCACGGATGGGGACTTCCCCGCCCTGAACAAGGCCGATGCGCCCGCCGCGCTCTTCGACGCGGGCAAGGACGTCAAGGCGGCCCGATATGCCGCGGCCTTCGACGTGATGCGCCAGCTCAACCAGGAGGTGGCGGTCATGCAGAAGCGCGTGAACCCCAAGGGCTTCCCCCTCGCCGCGACCAACAAGTGGCTGGAGATCCACAAGACTTCGGTGGCGCCGGAGCCCGACCTCATCAAGCGCGCATTCTCCTTCTCCAACGTGGGCCATCCGCTCAAGAAGGACCGCAAGCCCACCTCGGCCCCCCTGAACTGGACGTCGAACGCCGAGGACAAGGAGCTGCTCGGCCTGATGAACAGGTATTGCTACCGCTGCCACGGCGCCATTCGCTACGACATCTTCAGCAAGGACATGGTCGCGGACCAGAGCAGCCCCATCCTCGACCGGCTCGATCCCAATCCCACGCAGGCGAAGATCGTTGGCTTCAAGATGCCCGTGGATCGGGAGCTGGGTGAGACGGACAAGAAGCGCCTGATCGAACTCCTCGAGAAGCTGTACTCCCAAACCCACTGATTCAGAGGAACACACCATGGCCCGATTCTTTCGCATCCATCCTGCCGTTGGCGTCGCCCGCGTTGGCAACTCCCCAGACGAGTTCTACATCGGCCCCGAGCATCCCAACCAGCCTCCCAACTTCGACATCGCCCAGAAGAAGTTCCAGCCCTTCAAGGACAGCCAGGGCCGCGTCAAGCGGCAGGCGGCTCGCTTCCGTGTCTTTGAATACACGATGCAGAGCGGTGTGCTGAGCCCCCTGCGGGAAATCACCCAGGGCAGCTTTGACATCACCGGCATCAAATGGAATGTCCACCTGGCCAACCGCAAGGCCGCCTTTTTCAAGTTCAATGGGCAGGAGGGGGCGGACAACGGCGCCTGGAAAGCGAAGCGCAATGCGCATGTCCAGGCCGCGGCCGATCGCGAGCGGTTGCTCGTCATCGACCCCGGGCTCAAGTCCATCTCGGGCAAGAGCCAGCCGCGCGTGTCCCTCACCAATCCCAATCGCAACATCCCCATCACCACGCTGGGCGAACTGCGCACGGATGAGCAGGGCCGCCTGCTCGTGCTGGGCGGGCTTGGCCAGTCCAGCAAGACAGACCAGGGCAAGCTCATCGACGACTACGTGAACAATGATCACTGGTTCGACGACATGTCGGACGGGCCCGTGAGCGCGGAGATCACCTACACGGAGGGAGGCAAGACCCAGACGGCGAAGCTGGAGGGCAACAACGGCGCGTGGCTGCTGGTGGGACCGCCGGATTTCGGACCCGCGGTGGGCAACGTGGTGCGCCTGTTCGACACCATGTGGGACCTGGCGGTGCGCTCCAAGGATGTGCCGATCTCCACCACTGACGGCTTGCTCGACAAGGGCCTGTTTGCCCGGCTCGAGAAGCAGCGCGCAGATTGGAACACGACGACCCATTCCTTCCAGAACTACAAGCCCTCCTTCAGGCAGGAAGTGTTCCCCATCCTCGATCGGGCCCTCGGGCACCGCAATGTCCACAACCCCGAGGCCTCCAAGTCCTTCCATGCCTCCCTGGCGGGCGTGGAGCAGGATCTCGGCACGGTGGCCTCGGTCAAGGGCCAGCGCCTGCGCAAGACGATCTTCGGCTACCTGAGGGATCCCTTCAGCGCCACCCAGGAGCCCCTGCTGATGCCCAAGGGATTCGGGGATTTCTACACGGACGAAGCGCCTAACGAGGGGATGAAGAAGGGCTACTTCATGACGCTCACGCGGGTGCAGTACGCGGTGCTCAAGCGCTGGGCCGAGGGACAGTTCGAGGAGGACTGGGACGCGACGAAGGCCCACGCCATCGACACGGAGATCTTCGCCGGGGGGCTCGATCGGGCCGCGCTGGAGAACAGCGTGGGCGGCCCCTTCTTCCCTGGCATCGACTGCAGCTGGCTGGTGCGCCTGCCGGAGCTGTACGCGGCTCCCTTCCGCATCAAGCACTCGGGCACGGTGTTCCCCACCACGGCGAATCTCGCCATTGGCCCGGGGTTCTTCTCGCAGCAGATGGCGCTGCCCTGGCAGGCGGACTTCTACCAGTGCAAGAAGCAGTTCTTCGACCCCAAGTCTTTCAAGAAGAACGCCTTCCAGGGCGACGGCATGTACCACATGTGGTGGGCCGCCCACCGTCCGGATGATGTCTACGCGAAGAAGGGAGACATCCAGATGGTCTCCTGGACTCGGGCCCTGGATGCGGTCGCCGAGGTCGAGGCGAAGAAGCCGGAGATCAAGAACAGCGCGCCTGAGGGCACCAGCGCCGTCGAGATGGCCATGTACATCCAGATGCAGGCGAACTGGTGGAAGCTCGGCTTCGTCATCAACGAGGGCGAGGCCTTCTTCGAGACCCAGGAGAAGAGCGCCCCGACAGCCGTCGCCTCCGCAGCGACGCCAGCGGCCAAGGCCTCCTAGCCGCCCTCATGAGCACCGCTCCCATCTCCAGCCTGGAGGACCCGATGGAGTCCATGGCCTTTGAAGCACCAGATTTGCGATCCTCCTATGACGTCGTGGTGGTGGGAGGCGGCGTGGCCGGCCTGAGCGCCGCGCTCACCCTGGTGAGGGCGGGCGTCTCCGTCTGCGTCCTGGAGCGCACGGACTACTCTCCCTGGCGTCCCGGGGAGACGCTCTCCCCGGTGGCCTTCGCCGAGCTGCGGCAGTTGCTGGCACCCGAGCCGTTGGAGACCGACGGCTTCCTGGAGTCGCATGGCCTGGAAGCCACCTGGGGCTCGGAGCAGCCCCAGCACCACTCGTTCCTCACCAATCCCTACGGGAGCGGCTGGCACGTGGAGCGCCGGCACCTGGACGGGCTGCTGGCCAGCCATGCCCGGTCGCTCCAGGTGCCGCTGTGGCGGAGCACCTGCGTCACCCACCTGGAGCGCGAGGGACACGGGTGGAGGGTGAAGGTCCGCACGCCCCGGGGCCCAGCGGAGCTGCGCTGCGAGGCCCTGGTGGATGCGACCGGGCGCTCGGCCCAGGTGGCGCGGCAGAGCGGCATGCGGCGGCGCAACTGGGACGCGCTGTGCAGCGTGTCCGGGGTCATCGACAGGCCGGCCGGGTTCCAGCAGCAACACCTGGTGGTGGAGGCCACGCCCCAGGGCTGGTGGTACGCCGCGCCGCTGCCCGAGGGCCGTCTCATCCTCACGCTGCTGAGCGATGTGGATGTGCTCCAGCGCTACGGTGCCTTGCAGCCGGCGGGGTGGAGCGCGCTCTTCTCCACGACCCGGTACCTGCGCGAGCGGGTAGGGGAGCTCGAGGCGGTGTCACGGCTGCAGGTGCGCCGCTGCGAGACGAGCCGCCTGGAGCACGCGGCGGGGGCAGGCTGGGTGGCGGTGGGGGACGCCGCGGCGATGTGGGATCCGCTCTCGTCGAGCGGGATCCTCAAGGGGCTGCGCACCGGGCGCACGGCGGCGCGGGCCCTATGTTCTGCGCTGGGAGGAAGCAGCGGAGCGCTGGAGGACTACGCGCGGCGGGAGGCAGAGGAATTCACCCGCTACCTGTCCGCGCGTCATGCCCACTACACCCTGGAGCAACGCTGGGCCGGCGAGGACTTCTGGCAGCGCCGGCTCACAGCGCCCGCGGGGTGATGGGCGGGGCAGGGGATCAGCGGGGGGCCGCCTGCAGCGGCTTGCGCTCCTTGACGCATTCCTGGATCACGTCGAGCACGCTACTTCAAAAAGATATCCACCTGTGGAGGCCAGGACAGTCACAGGGGGCTGGTCATTGTTGAGCCTGTAGCCCGCCCCCCCTCTTCGTGTGGAGGCAGGCGGCAGGTTTTCTGGGCCCGCTCTTGCTGGATGTCACCGAAGGAGCAGCGTGCGGATCCTCCGGGCGACGCGTCCCGCCGTCGGGGGATCGTAGTTGGACATCACCGCGACGGTGTAGCCCTTGCCCAGATAGATATCGAGCTGGCTGTTGATGCCTGGGAATCCGCCGCCGTGGCCAATGATGTGGGCTCCCGGGACCTGCTCATCGAAGAAGCCGTAGGCGTACTTCTCCTCCTTGCTCTCGGGATGGGGCTGCACCTTGCCCGTGGTCACGAGCTCCGTGTACTTGGCGGCGAGCAGCTTGTGCCCCTGGAGCGCCAGGGAGAACCGCCACAGGTCCTCGACGGTCGAGAACCCGCCGCCCGCCGGCCCACCCTTGACCACGTGAAGGAAGAGGTTGTTCCAGTCTCTCCGGGGGCTCTGCTGATTGCCCGGGCCCTGCGACGTGTAGCCGACGGCGAGGTTCGGCGGATCGCGATCGATCTCGTATGAGTCCGAGTTCGTCATGCCGGCGGGCTTGTAGATGTGCTCGCGCACATAATCGAAGTAGTTCTGCCCGGAGGCCTTCTCGATGATCGCCCCGAGCAGGAGGAAGCCGGAGTTGCTGTAGCTCCAGCGCGTCCCTGGCTCGAATGCGGGCGGCTCGTCCACGAACAGCGGGAGGAAGTCCTTGATCTCGCGGAAGCGGCTCTTGTCCGCCTCGAAGTACTTGTCATTGAAGAAGCTGCCGAGGCCCGAGGTGTGAGTGAGGAGTTGATGGACGGTCACCTTCTCGGCGACGGCCTTGTTCGGGTAATCCGGCAGGATCTTCCCCACCGTGTCCTCGAACGAGAGCTTCCCGGCCTCGACGAGCTGCGCGATCGCGACCGCGGTGAACATCTTGTTCATCGAGCCGAGGTTGAACTTCGTGTCCAGCCGATTGGGCACCTGAAAGGCACGGCTCGCCAGGCCGAACGCGCCCCGATAGATGGGCTTGTCCCCGCGCGCGATCAGCACCGTCCCTGAGAAAGCGTCGGCCGCGGCCAGCTTCTCGACGTAGGCCTGGACCGCCTGGGACACCTCCTCGTCGGTCAGCGGCGGGCCGCTGTTACTCGAGGGCGGCCCGAGTGGCAGGACCTTCACTCCCAGAATGCCATGCGGCTTCTTCGCCTCGACGTCGACTTGCAGCCGCACGGATTCGCCGGCCAGCTTGTCCTGCGCCATCAGGACGATCGTGCGCTCGCTCGACGATTCCACCTTCTGGAGGGTCAGCCCGTTCGTGTTATCCCAGAGCTCCCCGAAAGTGCCGAGGTGGTGTTGGGCGGGGTGCTGGGCCAGGGCCGCCTTCGCGTAGTGGTCCTGGATGAAGGCGCGCATCTTGGGCCCATTGCCCTCGTTGAACACCTGGAGCAGCGCTGCGGCCTGCCGGCCCGCGGGCGTGCCCGGCAGCGTGGCTTGTGGCTGCGCCTGAGCAGCGTGCGCCGCGTGCGCCGGGACCGCCACGAGCACGGCGATGGCGGCGAGCACCCACTTCCCAAAGCGCGGCATGAACTGCTGCTGAAGTCCCATCGGTCGCTCCTGTTCGAAATGCCGTTTCCCGGGCCCGTCATGGAGCCGTCCCCGATCGAGAGCCGGTGAGCGAGGAAATCATGCGGAAAATCACCTCCACAGGCCTTTTTTGGCATCAATCTCCAGGTCACCGGAACCGTGAACACTCCCAGGCAGCTCTGCACCCAGTGCGGCGGGAATCATACCTGACACGGAGGATGGTTTCCGTGTAACCCATGAGGTAGGGTGGTGGCGAGGAGCGGAGTGGGTGGCTCCGATCGCCAGGAGGACACATGGGGACGAGGCTGCGAGCGTGGGATCAGAACCCGGCTTCGTTGAGGGTGGGCACTCGGATAGGACCGTGGCGGGTGGTGGCGTGGAGGGGACAGGGCACCTACGGCACTGTGTACCGCGTGGTGCGCGAGGGGGACGTGCAGGCCCTTCCGTTCGCCTTGAAGATGGCGCTGCACGCTCGGGACCGGCGGTTCGAGCGAGAGGTGGAATTGCTCTCGCGAATACAGCACCCGAACGTGCCGCGCCTGTGCGGCCATGGCGAGTGGGAGTGTGCGCTGGGGGTATTTCCGTACGTGGTGATGGAGTGGGTGGAGGGCGTGGCGCTGTACGACTGGTCCAGCCAGCGCAACATCACCTCTCGTCAGGCGCTGGAGTTGATGGCTCAGCTGGCGGGGGCGCTGGCGGCGATGCAGGAGGCGGGTGGGGTGCACCGGGACGTGAAGGGAGACAACGTGCTGGTGCGGCTGGCGGATGGGCGGCCGTTCCTCATGGACTTCGGCTCGGGGGCCGTGGAGGGGGCCGAGGTGCTGACGCGGGAGATCCTGCCACCGGGCACGGAGGCGTACCGGAGCCCAGAGGCGTGGGCCTACCATCGGTTCAACGTCTTCCAGCTTCGGGCACACTACGAGGCCCGCGCCAGTGATGACCTGTTCGCGCTGGGAGTGACGGCCTACCGGCTGGTGACGGATGAGTATCCGCCTCCGACGCAGCCGGAGGAGGAGGGAGCCGAGGTCTGGCGGTGGGACGGGAAGGGGCCGCGTCCTCCGAGCGCGCTCAATCCACAGGTGTGCGATGCGTTGGACGCGCTCATCTTGCAGCTGTTGGCAGTGAGCCCCTCCAAGCGCTTCAATGGGGACCCGCGCAAGGCCGCCGAGGCTGCGGAGCGGGCGGCGCGAGAGGCCGGGCCGAAAGCGGACGAGCCGCTGTTTGCGTGGGAGGCGCAGCCTGCCGCTGAACGAAGATCAGGGGAGGGCCCAGTCGGCCAGCGTCTGGGGCATCGCCTGCGGATGCGGGACGTGGAGGTGGTGCGGCGCGCGAAGGAGCGCGATGCGGGTGCCAAGGCAGAGCGGGAGCGGCAGCAGGAGCAGGATCAAAGGAGGGCGCTAGCGCCCACGGAGAAGCCGGGGGGCCGTTTCCCAGTTCAGAGACTCTTCGGCGCAGTGACAGCGCTGGCCCTGCTGTTGTTCATAGCGCTGGATTGGCACCCGGGGGCGACTCGACAGCAGGAACTCGCAGCCCTGACACAGATTCAACCGGGCCAGCAACCTGAAGGAGTGGATGGGGGACCCTCAGGATTGGGTGACGGCTTTGCCTCCGTGGCCCCCAAGGAAGAGATACCGCCGTATGGGCCCGGAGGATTTTCTGCCGACGTGCCCAAAACTCCTTTGGCTGGGCAGCGTCGTGCCCCGTGCAAGTCAGGGCAAATCGAGATTCTTGGCGGGTGTTGGTACGAGGCCCCCGCTCGCGTGAGACCTCCTTGCTCCGAAGGGACTTATGAATGGGAAGGGCTCTGCTACATGCCCATCTTCATCAGCGGTCAACGCGGGCCTACTTCAGAAGACCCATAGTCTGCAGGGAGTGCTCCGCCGAGCGCCTCAGGCGCTGAGCTGGAAGACCTCGGCGTTCATCAGGTCCGGCACGTGGACGCGGTGTGAGGTCGACTTTCGAGGCGCCACCGTGCCGTAGGCCTCGGTGGCCAGGTAGAAGGTGGTGCGCACCCGGCCGCCTTCGCGACGCATGGAGGCCCACTGAATCAACCCCACGCCGGCCTCCAGCGGCCGGTTGGCCAGCGCCCACACGCACCGGTCCAGCACCGCGTGGCTCTTGGGGTCGAGCACCGCGCGGACGCGCCGCAGCGCATCCCGGTCGTTGTCCGCATAGCAGCGGATGGGGCAGTGCAGCGTGGCGCTGTAGGGCTTGTCGTCGTCGTCCGAGGTGAACGCCCAGCACGTCAGTGTCGAGCGCGGCGCAGAGAACTTGTTGTCGTCACCCTGGATGGCCTCGCAGAAGGCCCGCGCCTCACCGGCCGAGTACTCCCGGGCCTGGGACATGGCCGCCTCGATGTCCTCGGGGGCCGCATCCCGGTGCGCCACGTAAATCTTCACGCGGGAGACCGCCTGCCCGCCCATGTCCAGGGAGAAGTAGAGCACCTGGTCTTGGGCTCCGCGCTTCATCACCACCTGGGACAGGAAGCGCCACGCATGGGCGAAGCCCAGCCGAGACAGCGCCTCCTCCACAATCGCGTTGGCGTGCTCGGGGCCGCGCGCCTGCGGGTTGAGGTAGACCTTGACCTCCGCGCCTCGGTCCGGCTTGAGGCAGAAGGCATGCCACAGGGAGAAGCGCGCCTGGGGATTGTGCGGCTCGAACAGGTCCTTCACCCGGTTGAAGTGCTCCAGCGAGAGGCCGAACTCCTTGTTGAGCCGCTCGTTGAGCGCCAGCCCGTCATCCCAGCTGGTCTGCAGGGTGGTGGGGTGGTTCTGCGCCTCGATGAGGAAGCGGATCTCGGGGCGGCTGCCCTCCAGCGCGATGGAGAGCTCGAAGGGGGTGTGGTCATCCGAGATGTCGGACTTCCAGGGCGACGCCTCGCCCACCAGGCGCGAGTTCCACGAGTCCGTCATGAAGGTGAAGAACTGCTGCACCTTCTGCGTATCCACCGAGGTGAAGCCGGCCGACTTGCACAGCGAGGCGATGCGCGTGTTGCCGAAGTCCCGGAAGTTCATCTTGGCGATCTGCTCGGCCATGATGGCCTGCCGCGAGGGCTTCTCCTGGCCGGCGAACCACTCCTGCACGTGCTCCAGCAGGTAGTCGGTCAGCTCATCCATCAGCGAGAACACCTGGTTGATGTCGCGGATGGCCTGCTCTTCCTCCTCGTCCGTCAGCGTCAGCTCGAAGACGGTGGCGCTCCACTCGCCCAGCTGAACCTGGGTGCGCAGCGAGTCCATGGTGCCCAGGTGCTTGCGGGTGCTGGCCTCCAGCTCGCGCGCCACCTGCTCCATCGCGATCAAGCTCACCTGGCCCACCGACTGCAGCGCCGCCAGCATGATCTGCCGCCGCAGCGGGGTGGTCGAGCGCGCCAGCGAGATGAAGTCGTAGAGCACTTCGCGCACCGGGCCGCAGTTCTCGCCCCACAGCAACTGCAGCATCGCGTTGAAGTCCTCGACGGAGTGCAGATCCAGCAGCTGCAGATCCTTCAAGAACGGCGCCCAGTGCGGGCTCTCGGGAGTCTGGCCGTTCTGCTCAGGGCTGTCCTCACCGGTGAGGCTGTTGGCCAGCTCGGCGGAGCCCATCACCAGCGGCGCCAGGCACGGCAGGAACCGGAGCCGATCCTGCGGCGCGAACGACGGATCGAGCAGGAAGGTCACGAACGGAGAAACGGCGAAGCCCTGCTGCTGCTCCCCCAAGTGCTTCATGACCTTCTTCATCGCGCTCCCTCCGGACTTTCCGGGCCCGAATCGTGTGTGGGTGCTCTCGGATCGCTCCCCCCCACCGTTCCAGGGCGTCCCTGCGGACGTTTCAACCCGCAACGAGCCATCGATCGGTTCTTTGAATAGCGCACTTTTCTATTAGGGTCAAAGCACAAGAATTGAGAAAACCGGGCCTCGGTTCGCTCGGGAAAGACGCGGTGCGGCGCGGATCAGTGCGTCACGGGAGGCGCGGAGCCGGAGCCCTCGGGCGGCTTTCCCGGCGTCTCCGAGGCGAGCCGGCTGAGGGTGGGCTCATCGGCCAGGCCCACATCGAAGCGCGTGGCCACGGTGTAGCCCAGGGTGGTGGACTCGGAGCGCACGACGATCAGCCGGGCCTTGGGCATGTTCAGCTGGGGGATGCTCACGTCGAGCGCCTCGCCCGGATCGAGCGGTATGGACATCTGCAGCAGGCATCCGCTGGCCGAGGCGTTGATGATGTCTGCGTCCATCTGCTCGCCACGGCAATGAACCTTGATGGCCAGCCGCAACGGGTAGCGTTGGTGCCGGCGCCGCTCGTGCTGGGACACGTGTGCTCTCTCCTAGGCTGCGCGGTGGGGGATCCGCTGATCCGAATCTAGTGCACCACCGGAGGCTTGTCGAAGGCCAGCTGATCACCCGAGAGATGACGGATGGCGGCGTCGTCGGCCAGCGTCGCCTCGAAGTACATGGCCACCATGTAGCCGGTGGGGGTGGACGAGCACCGCACCACGATCAGCCGCGTCCTCGGCAGCTTCAGCTGGGGGAGGCTGGCCTCGAGCACCTCGCCTGGGGCGAGCGCCTCCGCCATCTGGAGCAGACAGCCTCCCGCCGAGGCGTTGATCACCTGGGCGTTCAGCTCCTGCTCTCCGCGGTGGAGCTTGACGGGCAGATGCAGGAGGTAGCGTGGGTGTTTGCGCCGGTCCTGTTGAGACACCGTCATCCCTCCTGTCCGGCCCCGTGCTCACGGCGCCGTGGACTCAGTGTAACGCGATCACGCGTGAGCGTCATGCCGCTCGGGTGCCGCGCTCTCTCATAGGATGAGACCTCATGAAGCCTCTGCTGGGTGCTCCCCTGTGGGTCCTCTCCGCGCTCGTGCTGGCCGTGGGCGTGGGTGTGCTGATTCGGTGGCGGGTGCGCATGGGGATCCGGATCCTGGGAGGGCTTGCGCTCGTGCTGCCGGGGCTCGCAGGGGGGCTCGTGGGGGGCTACGGGTTCTGGTTCACCCACCGGAGCCAGCCTCCGCCGGTCCGCGAGGAGTGGTTCGAGGGCGTGCGCTACGAGCGGAGGGTGTTCCAACAGCCTCGGCCCGTGGTGGCGCACCTCGTCTGGGTGGATCTGCAGGCCCCTGGCGTCGAGTTCGTAGTGACACCCCCTCAGCCCTCCGCGGAGGGGGAGGTATTCGCGGACAAGACGACCGGCTTCGCGGCGCGGCACGGCGTGCAGCTCGCGATCAACGCGAACTACTTCTATCCGTTTCACAACACCCACCCCCTGAACTACGAGCCCCACGTGGGGCAGCCGGTGCACATCGTTGGCATGGCGGCCTCTCAGGGGCGCGTCTATGGCAGCCCGGAGAAGCGCATGGTCACCCTGTACCTGTCCCGGGAGAACCGCGTCAGCTTCGTGCACCCGCTGGGCGAGGTGTGGCACGCCATCTCGGGGCTGGGCTACGTCGTACGGGACGGCGCGACGGTCCAGGAGCACTTCGCGGACGATGGCTTCACCCGGATTCCGTACGCGCGCATGCTCGCGGGCGCAGATGCCACAGGCCGCTACCTGTTGCTGCTCACGGTGGAGGGCAAGCAGCCCGGATACAGCGAGGGCCTCACGCTGGAGGAGGCCGCGGACCTTCTGTTGGAGCAGGGGGCTCACACCGGCATCCAGCTCGACGGCGGCGGCTCGGCCACCCTCGTGCGGCAGGAGGCGGACGGGCGCGTCCAGCTCGTCAACACGCCGACCCACTTCCGCATCGCCGGCTGGGAGCGCGTGGTGGCCACCCACCTGGGCGTCTATGCGCGGCGCTTACCGAGAGTAGAACCTCGGAAAGAGTGAAGGTGAGGGGGCGGACAGCCGGGCGGTCTTCCTTGGAAACCCGCTCTCCGGCTTGTTAAACCCCTCGGACCATGTTCCACGGCACCACCATTCTCTGTGTGCGTCGCGAGGGGAAGGTCGTCATCGCGGGTGACGGCCAGGTCAGCCTCGACAAGACGATCATGAAGAACACCGCGAAGAAGGTCCGCCGCATCGGCGAGGGGCAGGTGCTCGCCGGGTTCGCCGGCAGCACCGCCGATGCCTTCACCCTCTTCGAGCGCTTCGAGGCCAAGCTCAAGGAGCACCAGAAGAACCTCGCCCGAGCCTGTGTCGAGCTCGGGAAGGACTGGCGCACCGACCGCTTCCTGCGCCGCCTGGAGGCCCTGCTCGTCGTCGCTGACCGGGAGAAGACGTTCATCCTCTCCGGCGCCGGAGACGTCATCGAGCCGGACCACGGCATCGCCGCCGTGGGCAGCGGAGGCCACTATGCCCTGTCCGCCGCTCGCGCCCTCATGAGTCACACGAACCTGTCCGCCCGGGAGGTCGCCACTCACGCCATGGCGATCGCCGCGGACATCTGCGTCTACACCAACTCGCACGTCACCTTCGAAGAGCTCTAGGAGTTCCCACCGTGGCCGAATCCCGCAAGATGCTCGCCTTCACGCCCCGCGAGGTGGTGAGCGAGCTGGACCGCTACATCGTTGGGCAGAACGCCGCCAAGCGCGCCGTGGCCATCGCCCTGCGCAACCGCTGGCGCCGTCAGCGCGTCTCCGAGGAGCTGCGCGAGGAGATCCACCCGAAGAACATCATCATGATCGGGCCCACTGGCGTGGGGAAGACGGAGATCGCCCGGCGGCTGGCGAAGCTGGCCCAGGCTCCCTTCGTCAAGGTGGAGGCCTCCAAGTTCACCGAAGTGGGGTACGTGGGCCGCGACGTCGAGTCCATGATTCGCGATTTGGTGGAGGCCGCCATCGCCCTGGTGCGCGAGGAGGAGACGGAGAAGGTGAAGCCCCGCGCCTTGGAGCTGGCCGAGGACCGGCTCGTGGAGCTGCTCCACGGCAATGCGCCCAAGCCGTCTTCCTCGCCGCCGTTCGGCTTCCAGCCTCCCGCGCCCCCGCCGCCCTCGCGCCTGGGGGAATCCGAGCGCGAGAAGCTCCGCGCCCAGCTGCGCACCGGCACGCTCGATGACCAGTACGTGGAGCTCGAGACGTCCGACAGCAACCCCATGTTCCTGCGCAACTTCACCGGGCACGGCATGGAGGAGGTGGGCGTCAACCTGCAGGATCTCTTCAAGAACATGCCGGGGATGAACCGCACCAAGCGCCGCAAGGTGCGCGTGCCCGAGGCGCTCCTGCTGCTCCAGCAGGAGGAGGCGGGCAAGCTGGTGGACAACGACCGGGTGACGCGCGACGCGCTGGTCCGCGCCGAGTCCAGCGGCATCATCTTCATCGACGAGATCGACAAGATCGCCAGCCGCGAGGGCGGCAAGGGCCAAGGCCCGGACGTCTCCCGCGAGGGCGTTCAGCGCGACATCCTCCCCATCGTCGAGGGCTCCACCGTCAACACCAAGTACGGCCAGGTGAAGACGGACCACATGCTCTTCATCGCCGCGGGCGCCTTCCACGTCTCCAAGCCGAGCGATCTCATCCCCGAGCTCCAGGGCCGCTTCCCCATCCGCGTGGAGCTGGAGCCGCTGAGCGGGCAGGATCTGGTCCGCATCCTCCGCGAGCCGAAGAACTCGCTCATCCGCCAGTACACCGCGCTGATGTCCACCGAGGGCGTGGAGCTGGACTTCACCGAGGACTCGGTGGCGGAGATCGCCCGGATTGCCCAGGTGGCCAACGAGCGCACGCAGAACATTGGCGCGCGGCGGCTCCACACCGTCCTGGAGCGCTTGCTGGACGAGGTGTCTTTCTCAGCCAGTGAGATGGGCCCCAAGCGCCTGTCCATCGATGCCGCCTATGTGCGCGAGCGTCTGGGCTCCATCATCCAGGACGAGGATCTCTCCCGGTATATCCTGTAGCCTTGCCGCTCTTCAGAGAGGAACCCGCCGTGCCTACGCCTACCGCTTCCACGGGCTCCACCCAGCCGGAGCCGACCCCCGCATCGCCTCGCAGCCAGAACGACCTCTGGATGGAGAAGGCCAAGGCCCACCTGCTGCAGAACTACAAGCAGCAGCCCATCACCCTGGTGCGCGGCAAGGGCACGCGTCTGTGGGACGCGGATGGCAAGGAGTACCTGGACCTGCTCGGAGGTATCGCCACGTGCGCCCTGGGCCACTGTCACCCCGAGGTGGTCGCCGCCGCCAAGGCCCAGCTGGACACCCTCTGGCACGTGTCCAACGTGTACTACTCGGAGCCCTCCATCGATCTGGCCGCGCAGCTCACCGCGCTCAGCGGCCTGCCGCGCGCCTTCTTCTGTAACTCGGGCGCCGAGGCCAACGAGGCCCTCATCAAGCTGTCCCGCAAGGTGATGAAGGATCGCGGCAGCCCCGAGCGCTTCGAGATCATCACCTTCGAGAACTCGTTCCACGGCCGCACCCTGGCCACCGTCACCGCCACGGGGCAGCCGAAGTACCAGAAGGGCTTCGAGCCGCTGCCGGCCGGCTTCGTCCACGTGCCCTACGGGGACCTGGAGGCCGTACGCAAGGCGGTGGGTCCCAGCACCGCCGCCATCCTCGTGGAGCCCATCCAGGGCGAGGGTGGGGTGCGCGTGGCGCCTCCGGGCTTCCTCAAGGCCCTGCGTGAGCTGTGTGACGAGCGCGGCATGCTGCTGCTCGTGGACGAGGTGCAGACGGGCATCGGCCGCACCGGCAAGCCCTTCGCCTTTCAGCACGACGGCATCCTCCCGGACGCGATCAGCCTGGCCAAGGCGCTCGGCAACGGCCTGCCCATTGGCGCCATGCTCTGCTCCGAGGAGACGTCCAAGAGCCTCACCTCCGGTACGCACGGCTCCACCTTCGGTGGCAACCTGGTGTCCGCCACCGCTGCCAATGTGGTGCTGCGCTACATCCGCGATCCGCAGATGCTCCGGGAGGTGCAGGAGAAGGGTGAGTACTTCATCTCCCGGGGCCGCGAGCTCCAGGCCCGCCTGCCGACGATCATCAAGGACGTGCGCGGCCGGGGCCTGCTCATGGGCATTGAGCTGAACCAGGACGCCGCTCCGGTCATCGCGCGCTGCCGGGAGCAGGGTCTGCTGGTGAACTCGGCCGGGGAGAAGACCGTCCGCTTCGCGCCTGCGTACATCGTCACCCGCGAGGAGTTGGACGAGGGGCTCCGCATCCTCGAGCGCGTCCTCACCCCCGCCTGAGGCCTGTCCATGCCTGAGTTGGTGGATCTCGATCCCGCGCGCCAGCAGGAGATCATCGATCTAGAGAAGGCCCAGGAGGGTAAGGACTACTTTGCCCTGTTGGGGCTCGACCCTGGCGCGCCCATTGAAGACGTGAAGCAGGCGTTCGTGGACTTCGCGCTGCGCTACCACCCGGACCGCTACGCGGGCATGAACCTGGGCAGCTTCCGGGCGCGCATCGAGCGCATCTTCCGGCGTGTCCTCGAGGCGCACACCGTCCTCTCCAATCCGGAGAAGCGCGAGGCCTACCTCCGCACCCACCCGAAGCTCCGGACCGCGCCCGCACCCGTCTCGGCCGTACCGGACGAGCCGCTGCCCGGAGATGAGGAGCGCCGCTCCGAGCGCCAGGAGCGGCTCTCGCGCCACCCCTACCTGGCCCGCACCCACCGCCTCACCGAGCTCATGGCACGCAGCAAGGCCTCCATCGCCAAGGGGGACTTCGAGCAGGCTTACGCGGCCCTCAACCAGGTGGTGAGCCTGGACCCGAAGAACCGCGAGGCCTCTGCCCTGCTGGCGGACGTCCGCAAGAAGCACGACGAGCAGCGCGCCAAGCAGGAGATGCAGCGTGGGCTCGACCTGGAGAAGCAGCAGGACCTGCCCAAGGCCATGGAGAGCTTCAGGAAGGCCTCCTCGCTGGATCCGCACAACGCGGAGGCGGCCTTCCGCGCCGCCAAGCTGGCCAAGGCGCTGGGGATGGACTGGAACGAGGTTCGTATCCACGCCCAGCGCGCCGTGGACATGGCGCCGGACACGGTGGCTTACCGGCTCCTGTTGGTCCACGTCTTCTTGGAGGGCAAGGCCGGGAACATGGCCAAGCGTCACCTCGAGGCCGTGCTGAAGCTGGATCCGAAGAACGTCGAGGCCACCGCGCTGCTGCGCAAGTCCCGCTGGCCCTTCTGAGCATCCCTCAAAAGAAGAGGGGCGGCCCGGAGGCCGCCCCTCAGTCAGCTACACGGTTCCGCCCGGACTAGGCGCGGAGCGTGAAGCGGCGGCGGGACAGGAACAGACCCGCCAGGGCCGCGAGCAGCATGGCGCCACCGGAGCTGTTACCGGTGCTGGCGCAGCCACCCTCGGACTTCGCCGGGGTGATCTCCACCTGCACTTCCTTCGTGGACGAGGCACCGTGCGAGTCGGTGACCGTGACCTTGAAGGTGAGGGTGGTGTTGCTCTTCACGTCTGGCGCCGTGAAGGTGACGCTCGGCTCCTTGTCGGAGGAGAGCGACACCGTCTCACCCGCCGTCTGCTCCCACTTGTAGGTCAGCTTGTCGCCGTCCGCATCGCTGGAGAGCGACGCGTCCAGCGTCACGGACTGCTTGCCCTCGCCGCCGGCGAGCTTGCGGGCGTCGGCCACGGGAGCCTTGTTGACGTTGACCACCTTGATGGAGACCGAGACCACGTCCGACTTGGCGCCGTCCGCGTCAGTGACCACCAGATTGAACGACAGCGTCGTGTCCGAGGAGACCTGCGGAGCGGTGAACGTGGGCTTGGAGGTGTTGCTCCCCTCCAACTGCACGGCCGGACCACCGGTCTGCACCCAGGTGTAGGTCAGCGCGTCCTCATCCGGATCCGTGCTCTCGCTCGCATCCAGAGTGACCGCCGTGCCCTCGTTCGTCTCGGCGGCGGTCGAGGCCTTGGCCTCCGGGCGGCGGTTGAACTTCTTCACGGTGATGGAGACGGTGTCCGTGGCGCTCTGGCCGTTGGCGGTGATCGTGAGCTTGAAGACCAGCACGATCTCCTCCTTGGTGTTCGGAGCGGTGAAGGACGGCGTGGCCGTGCCCGCACCCTCGAGGGTGACGGAGGGGCCGCTCTCCTGGGTCCACGCGTAGGTGAGCGCGTCGTTCTCCGGATCGCTGCCGAAGCCCTGGAGCGTGACCGTATCGCGGGACACCACGGAGCGGTCCGCGCCGGCGTTGGCCACCGGGGCGCCATCCTCGCGAGCGTTGACGGTGATGGAGACGGTGTCCGTGGCGCTCTGGCCGTTGGCGGTGACGGTGAGCTTGAACACCAGGGTGGCGCTCGTGCTCGTGTTCGGAGCGGTGAAGGACGGAGTGGCCGTGTCCGCGCCCGTGAGGGTGACGGAGGAGCCGCTCTCCTGAGTCCACGCGTAGGTGAGCGCGTCGTTCTCCGGGTCGCTGCCGAAGCCCTGGAGCGTGACGCTGTTACCGGCGTTCACGGTCCGGTCCGCACCGGCATTGGCCGTGGGAGCGCGGTTCGCGCTGACGGTGACGGTGACGGTGTCCGTGGCGCTCAGGCCATTGGCGGTGATGGTGAGCTTGAACACCAGGCTGGTACCGCTGCTCGTGTTCGGAGCGGTGAAGGAAGGAGTAGCGGTGTTCGCACCCGTGAGGGTGACGGAGGGGCCGCTCTCCTGGGTCCACGCGTAGGCGACCGAGTCGTTCTCCGGGTCGCTGCCGAAGCCCTGGAGCGTGACGCTGTCCGCGGAGTTCACGGTCCGGTCCGCGCCGGCGTTGGCCACCGGAGCCCCGTCCGCGCGCACCGTCACCGTCACGTCATCCGAGGCGCTCAGGCCGTTGGCGGTGACGGTGAGGGTGAAGTGCAGCACCGTCTCGATCTTCACGTCCGGAGAGGTGAAGGTGGCCGTGGCGGTGTTCGCGCCGGTGAGGACGACCTGGGCCAGATCCGCACCAGCCTGGGTCCACTGGTAGGTGATCGCGTCATCCTCCGGATCCGAGGCGCTGCCGTACAGCGTCACCGACGAGCGGCCGTTGGCGAGCTGGTCCACGCCGGCGTTGACGGCGGGGGCCTTGTCCGGGCGGACAGTGATCGCCACCTCGTCGGTGGCGGACTGCCCGTTGGCGCTCACGGTGAGGGTGAAGTGCAGCGTCGTCGCCGTCTTCACATCCGGAGAGGTGAAGGTGGCGGTGGTGGTGTCCGCGCCGGCCAGGGTGACCTGAACCGCGTCGCTGGCGTTCTGGGTCCAGGCGTAGCTGAGGTCGTCCCCGTCCTCATCCGCGCCGCTGCCGGACAGGGTGACGGCCGTGCGGCCATCCACCGTCTGGTCCGCGCCCGCGTTCGCGCTGGGCGCGCGATCCACGTTGGTCACCGTCACGGTGAAGGTGGCCGCGGTGCTGTTCACGTAGCCATCGTTCACCACGAGCGAGAACTGGTACGCGGTGTCCGCGGTCACTTCGGGGGTGCGGAAGGACAGCGTGGGGCTGGTCAGGTCGGCGATGTTCAGGGGCTCACCGCCCGTCTGGCTCCACTGGTAGGTGAGAGGCTCGCCATCCACATCCGACGAGGTGCTGCCATCCAGCGTGATGGTGTCCTGGCTGCGCTCGGCCACCGTGGCCGGGCCGGTGATCAGGGCCACCGGCGCGCGGTTGCTGTTGACGACGCCGATCTGCACCTGCTTCGGGAGGCTCGAGTCCGTGCCGTCGCTGACGACGAGCTGGAACGTGAACAGGGTGTCCAACTCCACGTCCGCGGTGAAGGAGGGCGTGGCGGAGGTCGGGTTGTTGATCGTCACGGCCGGGCCCGACACCTGCGTCCACGCGTAGGTGAGCGCCTGTCCGTCCGGATCGAAGCTGCCGGTGCCGTTCAGGGAGATGGTCGCGAGGTTGCCCGAGGCATCACGCTCGGTCACCGTGCGGTTCAGGCCCGCGTCGGCCACCGGGCGGCGGTTGCACGTGTTCCCGTCGCTGGTCTCGGTGACCAGAGCGCCGAACGGCGTGCTGCTCACGTTGGTGAGCGCCACATCGTCCAGGTCGAAGCCGTACGCGCCGGCCTCGCTGTCGGTGCCGATGCGGAAGCGGAAGCGGAAGCTCCCCCCGGCGAGGATGGTGCCCATGTTGACGCCGCCACTCGTCCAGCCCGGGAAGGCCGCGTTGGTGCCCACGAAAGCCGGGCGATCCGACAGCGGGTTGTCACCAATCGCCAGGTACGCGGCGTAGCCCGGGTTCCGGCCGAGATCGTTGAAGCTGTCGTACCAGTTGATACCGTCGTCGGTCCACTCGAGCACCACGCCGTCATAGAACGGAGCCGCCAGGCCCGAGCCACCCGGAGTTCCCTCCAGGGACATGCGGTACCTGTACGTGAGGATGAAGTTGCCCGTCGCGTTCACGGTGAACCACGGCGAGGTGACGAGCGTGTCCGACAGGACGCCGTGATCCGCCACGTGGAGGTAGCGGTTGGGCGTGCCAGAGACCACTTCCGTCGCGATGCCGAAGCCCGGCAGGCGGCCGTAGTTGGTGTACGTCCAGGCGGACAGCGAGCTCTCGAAGGTGTCCGAGACGGAGTTGTTCAGCACCTCGTCGTAGTGGACGCGGGCGTTGTAGCTGGCCGTCCTCGAGGCGGCGGGCAGCGAGGGCTCGTTGAAGGCGATGCTCAGGCCGGCGCGGGGCGCGGTGCCCGTGACGGAGTTCAGGCGGACCTGAATCGTGCGAGTGGCGGTGCCGTTGCGCGGCAGCGACGGGAAGATCAGCGTGTTGCCGCTGGGGAACTGGATCGTCGCGGTGGCGCCGCTGGCGGTCACCGTGCCGCTGAAGGAGCTCAGCACCGTGTCGCCGCTGTTGCGCACCGTCACGGTCAGCAGGCCGACCTCACCCACGTCCAGCACGCCGTCCGCGTCGCAGGCGGTGGCGGAGTCATCCAGGCGGATGCTGGTGACCTCGAGGTTGCTACCCGCGGAGAAGCTCTCCACCACACCCACGTGGTCCACCGAGTTGCGGTCGCCGGACTTGGCGCCGAAGCCCGCGCCGCGCTTGGCGAAGGCCGCGGCGAACCGGGCGTAGTCCGCGGGATCCGAGGCCGCCGCCACGGCCAGCACCGCGTCGCGCGCCTCCAGCAGCGTCGGGGCGATGGGGGTCGCCTTGTAGGCGGCCACCAGGTACTGCTTCATGCGGCTCTGCGCCTCCTGGAACGGGTAGGCGTTGAGCAGCGACGCGTAGCACTCCCACAGCATCGTCGCCCACACCTCGCCGGCGTTGTGGACCTCGGAGTTACCCGCGCCCGTGACGACACCCTGGATGGGGTGGTTGGTGGGCAGCGCGTTGCCGTTGGCGAAGTGCTTGTAGGTCAGCCCGTTCTTGTTCAGGTCCGTCGAGTACGGGACGCGGCGGATACCGAAGTAGTTGCCGTTGTTGGCGCCACCGCTCGAGGTGTAGCCGGCCATGGCGTACACGCCCTGGAACTGGCTGTTGCCCGCACGGTTGCGGTCCGCCTCCTGCACCACCATGAGCATGGCGTGGAAGTCGCCCCAGCCCTCGCCCAGGGAGCGGCCCGCGTTGTTGATGAGGCCGTTGGAGTTACCCACGAGGCGGTTGCTGATGTAGTGGCCCCACTCGTGCGCCACGATGGCGTTGTCGATGGTGCCGTCGCGGTCCAGATCCGCCGTCTTCGTCATCCTCACCGAGATGGTGGAGCCGTTGGTGCGGACCTCGTTCTTCCAGGCGTTGGCCGTCTCCAGGGTGATGGACATCGTCGGGACGGTGACGAGGGGGTTCGTGCCACCCAGGCCGGGGGCCGCCTGGTTGGCGGCGTTGTTGGCGATGAGCACCGCCACGGCGCCCGCGGTCTGCGCGTTCTGCGCCTTCACGTTGAAGTCACAGGTGCCACGATCGATCACCGCCACCTTGCCGGTGAACGTTCCGGCGGGGAACGCAGTGCAGCCGAGCGTCGTGCCTGCCGGATCGAGGATCTTCACATCGCCCGTCTGGTCGAAGATCGTCGGGCCGAACGAGGCGCTGCCCGCGTCCTGGTAGCCCGCCTGGCTGGCCGGACCCAGCACCTGCAGGGCCGGCACGCCGTCGAAGATGTACATCTGCATGCGGGGCCGCGCACCGTCGGACGGGGTGGACATGTTGGCGTTGTTGCGGCCGCCGTAGTCCTGGGCCTCGGCCTTGATGCTGTCGTTCTCGAGACCGCCGCGCCCGAAGTTCTGGGCCTGCGCGTTACCCGCGGCCTCATCGAAGCCGGAGTCGTAGAACCAGTCGTGCAGGAAGTTGTTCAGGTAGAACAGGTGGACGGTGGCCGCCTTGCGCTGGTTGATGCTGAAGGCCGGCGACTTCGTCACGTCATACGTGTAGTCGAACACACCCGGCGCGGTGGTGCCCGGACGCAGGTCCGTCTCGGGCTGGTAGCCGTCCGGCGCGCCCAGGTCCACGTAGGCGTCCGCGTTGTTGCCCGTGGTCTGCGTGGCCCCGTTGGGCAGCCACGCGTCATTGCGGCTGAACGGGACGTTCTGCAGGGTGAGCACGTTGGCCGGGATGTACGGCGCCTGGTAGCGGTCCGGAGTGCCCGTGGGGTGCGGGGTGGGATCGTTGCCCATGGGGCCGTCGTACGGGATGTACGTCGAGGGGTCCGCCCACACGCGGTAGGTGAACGCGGCGTCTGCGGTCAGGTTGTTGCGGAACAGCACCGTGCCGTCCGTGGCGGACACGACGTAGGAGTAGTACTCCGAGTCCTTGGTGCTCTTGGTGCCGACGCTGAGCTCCAGGTAGTACGCGGGCTGCAGGCCGTCCGGCAGGGTGTAGTAGACCTTCTTGACGCGGATGGGGGTGCCCATCGCGTGCGGCAGCACGGTGCTGACGCCCGGCTCGAAGGCCAGGTGCGTGAAGTCCGCCTGGGTGCCAGTGGCCACCAGCGAGCGGCCGCTGATGGCGGTGCCCGTCAGATCCTTGAAGGCGCGCGCGCTGGCGTCCGCGGCGCTCAGCGGGAAGTCCGTGCCCACGCTGCGCAGGCGCGCGGCCACCGCCTCATGCGGGGTGAGGTAGCCGGTGATGGCGACCAGGTTGTTCTTGCGGTCCATCACCACGTTGACGCCGCTGCGGAACACCTCGATGCCGCCGACCTTCTGGCCAAAGCGGGCGATGAGGGGGCCGAACTCCGTCTGGTGCACGGAGTTGAGGGTGGCGCCAGAGATGTCCTCCGTCGTCAGCCGGTACAGGTCCGCGAACTTCTGCAGGTGCGCACGCGCGGCCTGATCCGGGCGAAGCGTGGCCAGGGTGCTGGCGCTCTGCGCGCCGAGCTGCTCATTCCACAGGACCGTCGGCAGGCCGAGCCGCTCCTCCATCAGCTCTACGCGGGCTCCGCGAGCCTGGAGCTGCTGCTCGGTGGCGGGCAGGCCTTTGGCCTCCGGGCTTGCGAGGAACGCGTCATAGTTGACGCGGTCCTTGGCCCAGGCGCTGGTCCCCGTGAGGGGCACCAGCAACAGACTGGTCAACAGCTTTTCCTTCAAGCGCATGCGTCTTCCTTCTGGGACTGCTCTGGGGGTTACTGCGAACATCTACGGCGCGAAATGAGGGCACTCGCCGCGGCGGCGAGGGCTCTCAGGGTTATGAGGCGGAGCGGGGACAGCTCCGCGGGAGTTGCGAAGCGGTCAGGGCGAGATGGCGTGAGGGGGGAGCGATGAAAGCAGCGGCGCTGCGCGGCAGGGGCCTCTGAGCCCAGCTGTCAACGGTTTCCACCAAGCGCTGTGCTCCCCGACATGAACTTCAGGCTGTCAGTGTTGACTGCCCAGAGTTCGCATGGGGGCGCATGCTAACCAGGAGACGGAAAAGATGAAAAGGGCCCCCAACAACTTTTAAGGGAGCCCGTCAAGTCCTGAAATGAGGTGTTCAGGGCTTAGTTCGTAATTCGAGACAAGAGAGCTTCACCCCTCGTGCGGGTTCACATGGAGAGGGCGTGCCGAGTCAGTTCACGAGGAAGTTGAAAGCATAGGTTCCCGGGCCGGTGGCGCTCGCGGGCGGCGTGAGGATGACGAAGATGCTGCCGGAGACGGGCAGGGTGAAGACGAGCTCGGTGCCCTGGGACGCGGCGAGCGGCTGGCGGAGGTTGGAGCCCGCGAAGACCGTGGCAGCGGGGACCATGCGCGGGGCGGAGGACGAGCCGGGATCGAAGAGGAGGCGGTAGGTGCGGCCCGCGGTGCCCTCGAAGCGGAACCAGTCCTCGTCGCGGGAGTACTCGAAGCTGCCGAACGTGCTGCGAGGGCTGGAGGTGCTGAGCGGATCCGCGGTGATGGCGGTGGCCACGTCCGGGGCGTTGCCGTGGTCCTCCTCGCCCAGGGACGTGAAGGAGAGGGTGTAGCCGCCGGTGCCCACGGAGGGATCCACGGGCGAGTGGCTCACGCGGGCGTAGTAGATAGACGCGGTGTTGGCCCGGAAGAAGAAGTCGGTGCGGCCCGCGGTCTCGCCGGCGTCGAGCCACACGCCGCCCTGGTCAAACACATCCACCCGGGGCATCAGCGCGCCGCCGTCGACTCGCACGCTGATGGAGTAGAGCTCCCGGGCCGAGGCGCTGAACTGGAAGAAGTCATAGTCACCCGCGGGCTCGATGGACTGCGAGAGCGAGACATTCTTGCTGGCAATCGGGCGGGCGCGGACCTGGCAGTCATCCGGCTCGGCGGCGTCTCCGAAGTGCTCGGGGCAGTTGCTAGCGCTCGCGGCCTCGCAGACGCCATTGGGGCGGGAGATGAAGCCCGTGTCACACAGGCAGCGGGCCTCGCCCGCCTCTTCGACGCAGACGCCGCGGTTGGCTTGGCTGCAGGGGTTGGGATCGCACGGGGACTCGTCGGTGCTGTTGACGACGCAGCCGGCACCCTGGAGCGCCGCGACGAGGAGGACGAGGAGGGGGAGGGCGCGGTTCATGGCTGGCGGGAGGGACGGGGAGCGGGCGAGCTATCTTCACTGCCGGAGCTGGGTGCATGGTCGAGCGGATCCTCCACCTCGAGGTTCTCGCGGCGCTTGCGGTACTGCTCGCGCACGTAGGCGACGAGCTGATCCAGGTATGAGGCCAGGGGCGGGCAGCGGATGCCGGTGCCGTCCAGCAGCTCCAGGGTGTTGTGGCAGTTGTAGATGGCCAGGTGGTTGACGTAGCTGATGGCGGCGCGCTGGGGCCGGGCCAGCTTCTCCAGCACGGGCAGGCGCAGCATGACGTCCGCGGCGCGCGAGGGCAGGGTGAAGCGCGGCAGCTTCCGGTTGGACTTCTCGGCAATGAGCTCGTAGACGCGGCGGGCGCTCATGGGGTTGGGGTCCACGAGGTGGAAGGTGCGGCCCACGCCTCGCGGATCCCGCGAGATGTGCCACACGGCGGACACCACGTAGTCCACGGGCACCACGTTAAGGGGCGCCACGCCGTTACCGGGCAGGGGCAGCGGCACCACCATGGGCGACGTCACCAGCAGGATGCCCAGGTAGTAGGGGCCCTCGAAGCGATCGATCTCTCCCGTGCGCGAGTCGCCCACCACCGAGCACGGCCGGAAGACGGTGACGGGCAGGCTGGCGGCGGCGCGCTGGACGAGCTTCTCCGCTTGGAACTTGGACTCCTCGTAGGGGTTGCGGAAGCTCTGGCCCCGGTCGAGCTCGTCCTCGGCGATGACGCCCAGCCTGTCGCCGGAGACGTAGCAGGTGGAGAAGTAGTTGAAGCGTCGCAGGTGCTGGCAGTCGCGCGCCAGCTCCAGCATGTTGCGCGTGCCGTCCACGTTCACCCGCCACGCCGTCTCCTTGGGCGCGCTCAGGGTGGAGATGGCGGCCAGGTGGAAGATGTCCGTCACCTTCTCGCACAGGCGCTGGTACTCCTCGCCGGACAGGCCCAGGTGCATGTCCACCGCGTCGCCGGTGAGCAGCTCCAGCTTCGCGCCCTCGAGCTTGGCCGCATGCTTCTGCGCGTCCTTGAGCATCTTGGGCTGCACCAGGGCGTAGATGTGGCCCTGGGGATCCTCGCGCGCGATGTGCTCCACCAGCCGCTTCCCGATGAACCCGGGGTAGCCGGTGACGAAGTACGTTCCAGGTCCGGTGCGCTCCGCCTTCTTCCGCTTCTCGCTCATGGGCGGCGCAGCATACCCGGCACTCAGCCGCGCGCGAGCATGGCCTGCCACACCTGCTCTACCTGGGCCCTCGTGGAAGCCAGATCTCCCGAGTTGTCCACGATCCAGGTGGCGTACCGCCGCTTGTCATCCAGGGGCAGCTGGGCAGCCAGGCGAGCCTCCGCCGCCGCCTCGTCCAGTCCGTCCCGGCTCATCAGCCGGGCCTTCTGTACGTCGCGCGGCACCCAGACCAGCACCACGCCGTCCATGTTCGTGTGCAGCCCCGTCTCGATGAGCAGGGGCACGTCATAAAGGATGCGCTCCACGCCCTGCTCGGCCAGGGCCTGTACCTTGTGCAGGAACGCCTCGCGGACCAGGGGGTGGACGATGGCGTTGAGGGCAGCGCGCTCGGTGGCGTCCCCGAAGACGCGCGTGCCGAGCTTCGCTCGATCCAGGCGGCCATCCGGGCCCAGTACGCCGGGGAAGCGGGCGGCCACGGCGGCCAGGCCGGGGGTGCCAGGCTCCACGACTTCGCGGGCGATGACGTCCGCGTCCAGCACGTGAGCCCCCAGCTCCCGGAACATCCGGCTCACGGTGCTCTTGCCGGAGGCGATGCCTCCGGTCAGGCCATACAGGGCCACGGCGGGCCTACTTGGCGGCTTTCAGCGTGGTGAAGATGAACGAGTGCACCGTCTTGCCGTCCTCGTTGAAGAAGATGGCCAGGCCCAGCTTGGGGTAGAGGAAGTAGGTGCGGAACTCCTCGGTCATCTTCTTCAGGTAGCAGGGGTTGGCGGGCGCGGGGCCGCTAGGGCAGGCCGGGCCGTAGCTGTTCTCGATGGTCTCCTTTTCGATGATGGGACCGGGGAACACGTCGATGCGCTCGACGATCTTGGTGGCGGTGTCCACCTTGAACTGGGCCTGGGTGGTGCCCTTGATGGCCTCCTTGCCGAAGTAGGCAATGGTCTCCTTGTCGTTGTTGGTGACGACGCGGGAGGGCTCATTGAACTTCTGAATCACGTCCTCCCGCTTGGAGACACCGGGCTCGATGCCTTGCCACGGCTTGGCGGCAGCAGGGAGGGTGGCGAGGAGCAGGGCAACGACAGCGAGGGTACGCATCAAGGTTCTCCTAACCTGGTCGAGCGGACGGCCTGACTAACGGATCCCCGGGGCAGGGCTCAAGGTTCCTCATATAGAACGCTGTCTGGCCGCTTGCATTCAAGATGCCTTGCCCCGCCAGGGGGGCTCTGCTAGTTCCGCCCTCGATGCGCACATCCGGCTTCTGGCTCCTGCCCGTGATTCTCGCCGTGTCCGCTGTGGCGGGGGCGGCCGACTTCGTGGGTCCGGAGAGCTGCAAGGGCTGCCACCCCGCAGCCTACACCGCCTGGCAGCAGTCCAAGCATGCCCGCGCCCTGGATTCCCTGTCCGACACCCAGAAGAAGGACGCGCGGTGTTTGTCCTGCCACGCCCCGGACCAGTCCCAGGGCGTGGCCAACGTCTCCTGCGAGACGTGCCACGGCGGCGGCCAGAACTACGCTCCCGCTTACGTGATGAAGGACCCGGAGCTGGCCCGGCTGGTAGGCCTGGTGGACCCCTCCGAGAAGCAGTGCCGCACCTGCCACGATGCCTCCTCGCCCTCCCTGCGGCCGTTCAACTTCGTGGAGTCGCTCAAGGCCATCGACCATTGGTCCGCCGAGCGCGCCAAGAAGTCCGCCCGCGCGGAGACCACCTCGCCCCCGCCGGCGAAGAAGTAGCCTCGTGATCAAGCTCATCGACGCCCGCTTCGTCATCACTGCCGTGGAGCCCAAGGGCTACCCGACTGGCCATGCCGCCGAGGTGGCCTTCGTGGGCCGCTCCAACGTGGGCAAGTCCTCCATGATCAACGCCCTGACGGGGCGCAAGAAGCTGGTGCGCGTCTCCAACACGCCGGGGCGCACGCGCACGCTCAACTTCTTCGACGTGGAGCTGGAGCGCAAGGGCGTGCGCCACGTGGTGCGGCTGGCGGATCTGCCGGGCTACGGCTTCGCCAAGGCCAGCAAGGCCGAGCGCGCCCAGTGGGAGACGATGATCACCACCTACCTGGAGAAGCGGCACCACCTGGAGGCCGTGGTGAGCATCGTCGACGCCGAAATCGGCCCCACGCCCGAGGATCACCTCACGCTCGACTACTTGCAGGACAAGGGGCGGCGAGTCCTGGTGGTGGCCACGAAGATCGACCGCATTCCCAAGGCGCGCCGCAAGCCTCGGATCCAGGCGCTCGCGCAGGAGCTGAAGCTCCCGCTGGAGGCCGTGCTGCCGTTCTCTTCCACGGAGAAGCTCGGGGTCGAGGAAGTGTGGGAGTCGCTGCTCGGGGTATTTGGTAAGGCAACCCGAGTTTGAAAGGTAGGGACACGCCGTGTCCGAGAACGGCAAGGGAAATGGCAAGGATGCGCAGCTGGCTCGCCAGCAGCTGCGCCAGCAGTTGTCCCAGCTTCCTCCTCGCAAGCGGATGGAGGCCCTGGTGGAGGCCTCGGATGCCCGGGCGCTGGTGCGCTCGATGCCCCCGGGGGAGCTGTACACGACGATCCAAGAAGTCGGGCTGGCGGACGCCACCGAGCTCGTCCAGTTGGCCTCGCCCCAGCAGTTCCAGGCCTTCGTGGATCTGGCGGGCTGGAAGCGCGACCGGATTGATCCCCACGTGCTGCTCACCTGGCTGCGCGCCGCGCGAGGGGACGAGCCCGAGGAGTTCCTCCGCAAGTTGCACGGCATGGACCTCGAGCTGCTCGAGTACATGCTGCGCGAGTTCACCGTGGTGCACGACCTGGAGGAGAACCCGGACGTCAACCCGGAGGGCGTGACGATGGAGACGCCCGAGGGCCGCTACCTCATCGAACTGAAGGTGGAGGGGGTGGAGCAGGCCGCAATGCAGGCCATCCTCCGGGATCTGATCGCGGAGAACCCCTTCGAGTCCGTCCGGCTGATGGAGGCCACGCGCTGGGAGGTTGCCAGCGAGCTGGAGGAGGCGGGTCATCGCTTCCGGGCGGCGCGGCTGCTGGACCTGGGCTTCCCGAGCCTGGAAGACGCGATGCGCCTCTTCAGCCGCGTGGAGCTCGGGCCCACGCTGGCTCGGAGCGCGCAGACGGCGCTCGCGCCCACCCAGGGGCGCGTGGACTACCTGGACGCTGCCCTGAGAGACCTGACCGAGGTGGAGCGCGAGAACCTCGAGGACGAGCTGCGTGGGGTCTCCAACGCCGCCCTGGTGGCCGAGCTGGCGGACCCGGGAGACCTGGAGGCCGTGCGCAGGGTGGGGGAGATGGTTCGCGACTACCTCTCGCTGGGGCTCGAGCACCTCACGGGAGGTGAGCCGGCGCGGGCGTCCGAGCTGGTTCGGGACACGCCCCTGCAGCGCGTCTTCCAGGTGGGCTTCTCGCTGACCCTGGCGCTGAAGTTCCGCGCGGACCGGCTGATGAAGGCGCCGCTGGCCAGGCTGGACGACACGGCGCTGCTGATGCCCGAAGAGGCTGCGGCGATCGAGGCCCTGCGCCTCAAGCGTCCCCGCCGAGCGCTGCGTGTCCAGGGCGCTGAGCCCGTGCCGTTCCGCTCCTTGAGGGAGATCGCCGCGAGCGAGGCGCTCCTGGCCCGCGCCGAGCAGCAGGTGACGATGTTCCGCGGGCTGCTCGGAGGCGCGGAGGCGTCGGCGCGCGAGGTGCTGGCCCGGTTCGGTGTGGCCCTGGGCGTGCTGGGCCCGGAGCGCCTTTTCACCGCTGCGGTCGCCATGGCCGTGCTGGAGGGCCGGGCGGATCCTCGGCCCGTGCCGCTGGGCCGCACCGTGGAGGTGTGCGAGAGGCTCTTCGAGGGCACGGTCCATGCGCCCCGGCTTCGCTCCAGCGCCTCCGAGCGGGCCCGGGCGGGGCTGGAGCCTGCGGTGGCCGCCGAGGCCCAGCCGGAGCTGCGCCGGCTGGTGGAACTCACCCTGGAGCGGCTGCTGGGGGAACTGGCCTTGCCCTACCTTCAGGAGGGCCGGGTGAATCCCACTCTTTCCGTGATCCTTCCGATGGAGGGCAATCCGACGCCGTAATTCTTTCAGGCTCGCTCCTCCCCCCCAGGCTTGGGGTCCACTGCAAGGTATTGGATCCACAGGGGTTTGGCTGGCGAACGGAATGGCATGTCACCTGCTAGGCCCTGAGCGCACGCATTTGTCTCAACGGTGAAGCGCCAGGAGGTCGGTATGGGTGTGGGGGAGCAGGGCCAACAGCGGGACGTCCTGGCGTTCTACGCGCTGACTGCCTTTGCGGTGGTCGTGTACACGGCGCCAGGTGAGTGGATCCCGGTGTTCGATCCGCTGCGGCTCGCGCTGGTGACTTCGGCGCTGGCGGCGGGGCTCATGGCGTTGAGGCGGCTGGGCAAGGCGGAGCCGCTCTTCTTCGACGGCGTGCGAGGCGTGGCGCTGCTGATCTTCTCCGGGCTGGCGTTCGCGTCGGTGACGTGGTCGGTGAATCCGGACGTGACGCGCTCCACGAGTCTGGAGCTGATCAAGCTCACGGCCATCTATCTGACGATCATCAACGTCGTCACCTCGGGCAAACGGCTGGCGGTGCTGTGCGGTGCGGTGGTGCTCGCCTCCATCGTGACGTCGATTGGCGTCATCGACTGGTACAACACGGGCGTGGATCTGGTGGAGGGCTACCGGGCCCGGTGGGTGGGCGTGTACGCGGACCCGAACCACATGGCCATGAACGTGGGGCTCGTGGTCCCGCTGGCGGTGGCCTTCCTGGCGCGCAAGGAGTCCGGCTGGGTGCTGCGCGCGCTGTGCGGTGTGGCGGCGGGCCTGGCGGTGGTGGCCATCGTGCTGAGCCACTCGCGCGGTGGCTTCATCGGCCTGTCGGTGGCCATGGCGGTGTGGGCCTTCCGCGAGAAGCGGCGCATGCAGGCCATCGTGGTGGGCGCCCTGCTGGTGGTGGGGTTGGTGGTGTTCGCGCCCCAGAGCTTCTGGCAGCGCAACGAGACGGTGACGGAGTTCCACCAGGACGCCTCGGCCATGGGCCGTGTCTACGCGTGGCAGGTGGCCTCGCGCATCAGCCTGGACCGTCCGCTGCTGGGTGTGGGTGTGGGCGCGTTCCGCTACGCGTGGCCCTTCTACGCGCCGCCGGAGGCCACGCACGCGTACGTGGCCCACAACGTCTTCCTGGATGTGATTGGCGAGATGGGCTTCGTCGGCCTGCTCTGCTTCCTGGTGTTCGCGGGAGGTGCCACGGGCGGCGCCTTCGCGAGCTCCAAGGACAGCCAGATGGGGTGGCTGGGGCGGGCCCTGTCGGCGTCCATGGCGGGTTATCTCGTGTGCGATCTCTTCTCGGGCTACATCCTGTCTGCGCACCTCTACGTGCTGTTCGGCATGGCAGCGAGTGCGCACCGGATTGCGATGGCCCGTGCGGAGGCCGCGGCGAAGGTGGTGCAACGGGTGCCGGCGGCGGGCAGGGGCTCGTCGGCGGCCTGGGAGGGGTCTGGGCATGCGGCGTGAGGCGGAGGCAATGGGCGAGGCGCCCATTCGCCTGGTGGAGTTCACCCGGTCGTTTCACATTGGCGGCACCGAGGTGCAGGTGCTGGAGCTGTTGAGAGGGCTGCCGAGCAGCTACCAGCTGCAGGTGTCCGTGCTGGAGGACGCAGGGCCTCTGTCGGATACGCTCCGGGGGCTGGGCTACACCCCCGAGGAGTTCCCACTCACCGGCTCGCTGATGCGGCCCAACACGGGCTGGCAGATCCTCCGGATGGCGCGCTGGTTCCGGCAGAACCGGGTGGAGCTGGTGCACGTGCACGACTTCTACTCGACGATGCTGGTGGTGCCCGCGGCGAAGCTGGCCGGGGTGAAGGTCATCGTCGGCCGCCTGGATCTGGCGCACTGGTTGGGGCCTGTCCGCCACGCAGCGCTCGCGGAGCTCACCGCCATGGCCGACCACGTGGTGGCCAATGCGGAGGCCATCCGGCGCATGGTGGTAGAGCAGGAGGGCCTGCCGGCCTCGCGCGTGAGCGTCATCCACAACGGGCTGGATCTGCCGCGCTTTGACGCTCGGGCCCGCGAGGGGCTCCACGCGCCGCTGCCGGACACGAACGGCGCGCCGGTGGTGGCGCACGTGGCGAACATGAACCACCCAGTGAAGCGCCAGGAGGACGTGATGCAGGCCATCGCCCAGCTGCGGGACGAGGGCCTGGAACTGCACGCGTACCTGGTGGGTGACGGCCCGCGCCGCCCCGAGCTGGAGGCCAAGGCGGCGGAGCTGGGCGTGGCGGATCGCATCCACTTCGTGGGCCGCCGCCAGGACGTGCCGGCCATCTACGCTCGGGCGAACCTGGGCGTGCTCGCCTCCACGGCCGAGGGCATGTCCAACGCGGTGATGGAGGGCATGGCCGCGGGGCTGCCCATGGTGGTGACGGCAGTGGGCGGCAACCCGGATCTCATCGTCGACGGCGAGCGCGGCCGGCTGGTGCAGTCCGAGCACCCCGAGCAGCTCGCGGAGGCCTTCCGCTTCATGATCGAGAACCCCGAGAAGGCCCAGGCCATGGGCGCGGCCGCTCGAGAGTTCGTGAGGCGCGAGCTCTCCTTGGAGCGCCTTGTGGAGCGTCATGACGCGCTGTACCGGAGCGTGGCGAGGCCCTCGATGTAACGGGGACCAAAGAAAAGCTTGATTTGATGGTTTGACGGGAATATCTTAGTATCCGAGTCCAGGGCATGAGACGGAGCTGTAACTTGAGCTCCCTTCTCACAGCGGTAGACCTAGGACTGAAAATCTTGGGATCGGCACAATGAGGCCGAGACCCAGGGCGCTCGCCGGTCAAACTCCAAGGGGCCGGCGGGCGCCCTTATTTTTTGTGCGGTGACGGCACGGCCTCTGAGCCTCGAGTGCGGTGCCAGTCCCCCCAGCTTCCCGTCAGTGGATCTCATTCTTAGATTCCGCGGCCAGCAGGCTCGGACGAGGGAGCGCATCACATGTGTGGGATTGCGGGCAGGGTCGCTGCGGACGCTCAGGGCCGCAGCGAGGGGCGGTGGGTCCACGCCATGTGCGATCGGATGACGCACCGAGGGCCGGACGGCCGAGGCGTCTGGGAAGGCGGCCGGGTGGCGCTGGGGCACCTGCGGCTCTCCATCATCGATCTGGCGAGTGGGGCTCAACCGCTGGCGGGCTGCACGCCGGACGTCCAGGTGACGTTCAACGGAGAGATCTTCAACTACCTCAGCGTGAAGGCGGAGCTGGAGGCCAAGGGCCACGTCTTCAAGACGCGCTCCGACACCGAGGTGCTGACGCACGGCTGGGAGGAGTGGGGCGAGCGGCTGCCGGAGAAGCTGCGCGGCATGTTCGCCTTCGCCATCTGGGACGCGAAGCGCCAGGTGCTCTTCATGGCCCGGGACCGGCTGGGCAAGAAGCCGATCTATTACACGCGGGTGGGGCGGGATCTGGTGTTCGCCTCCGAGGTGAAGGCGCTGTTCGCCTCGCCGGGGGTGAAGCGGGATCTGGATCGCGCGCAGCTGCCCGCGTTCCTGGCGCTGCGCTACGTGCCGGGGCCTGCCACGCTCTTCAAGGGCATCCAGCGGCTGCAGCCAGGCCACTGCCTGCGGTTCCAGGACGGTGAAGTGACGGTGTGGCCGTTCTGGGATGTGCCGCTGTCGCAGCCGCAGCGGAAGCACGTCAAGGAGAGCGAGGCGCAGGAGGAGTTCCTCCAGCTGTTCGAGGAGTCGGTGCGGATCCGGCTCATGGCGGACGTGCCGGTGGGCGTGTTCCTGTCGGGCGGCCTGGACTCCACGGCGGTGACGTGGGCCATGCGCCAGAACGTGACGGCGCCGCTGAAGAGCTTCTCGGCGGGCTACGAGGGCGATCCGAGCAGCGAGCTCCACTACGCGCGGATCGCGGCCGAGGCGCTGAAGACCGAGCACCATGAGGTGATGCTGACGCCCGAGGGCTTCAGCGAGTTCATGCCCCGGCTGGCGTGGCACCTGGACGAGCCGATCGCGGATGCGGCGTGCATCCCGCTCTACTACCTGTCCGAGCGGGCTCGGCAGGAGGGCGTGGTGGTGGTGCTCTCGGGCGAGGGCGCGGACGAGCTGCTCGCGGGCTACCCGATCTACGCCAAACAGCTGGTGATGGAGCAGATCCACCGGGTGCCGTTCGCGGGTTATGCGTCGGCGGGGCTGTCCCGGCTCGTCAAGGACGCGAAGGTGCGCAAGTACCTGCAGTGGCTGGGGCGGCCCTTCGAGACGCGCTACCTGGGCGTGTCGCGGGCGTTCTCGGACGAGGCGCTGCTGGAGGAGATGATCCGGGGGCTGCCGGGCCCGCACGCGGTGGATCGGCTCCATCCGCTGCACGAGCGGACGCAGGGGCTGAGCCCGCTGTCGCGGATGCTCTACTCGGACGTGAAGACCTGGCTGCCGGATGATCTGCTGATCAAGGCGGACAAGATGTCGATGGCGGCGTCCATCGAGCTGCGCACGCCGTTCCTCGACCACAAGCTGCTGGAGTTCTGCTGGTCGATGCCGGACCACCTCAAGCTGAAGGGCTGGGTGGGCAAGTACCTGCTGCGGCAGGGCATGGAGGGCAAGCTGCCGCACGAGATCCTCCACCGCCCGAAGCGGGGCTTCCCGGTGCCGACGGGCTCGTGGCTGCGCAACCAGCTCCACGGGCAGTTGCGCGAGGAACTGCTGGCCTCCGATAGCGCGTGCCGGTCGTTGTTCCCGGCGTCCACGGTGGAGCGGCTGCTCGATCAGCACCGCTCGGGCCAGGATCGCACCGAGGAGGTCTTCGCGCTCTGGTGCCTGGAGAACTGGGCGCAGTGCTACCTGGGCACGGAGGCTCCGGTCCAGGCTGCGAGCAAGGCCGCAGTCACGGCGTCGGATGTGTTCGACTCGACGTCGACCCGGACCACGGTGCCGGGGACCGCGCCGGGGGCTCGGAGCTCCTGGAAGGAGTCCACGCCCGCGGGCATGACGGCCGAGGGCGCTCAGCCCGGGGACAGCGTCTTCTGAGAGGGCTTCCGAGCGCCGGCTCCCATGATTTCGGGGGCGGGCGCTTGTCGTGTGGAAGCGGGCGAGTGTGAGCCGTAGAGGGCCTGGAGGTCGGCGGCAATCGTCCGCAGCCGATCTCGCAGGGCCTTGGGGGCGAGCACTTCGACGCCGCGCCCGAGGCCGCAGAGCTGCGAGAGGGCGATGCTCTCTCGCTCGAAGTCGATGGTGACCGTCTTCGTGCCATCTCGTGCGCGGCGGGCCTCGGCGATGCGGGCTTGATCGTTGGGGGGCCGGATGTGCCGGAGGGCCTCTGCTCCGTCGGGTGCTAATCGGAGGGTGACCTCGTACTGCGCGCGGCGCTCCGCGAACTTCGAGCACCACTCCTTCCAGAACGTGGGCAGATCGAAGCGCTCGGGCCGCACGAACGTCTCGGACAGGAGGCGCGCCTCGGCGATGCGAGCGCCCCGGAAGACACTGGGCCCACGCTCGGTCCCAGCGACGAGGTACCAACGCTCGGCCTTGATGACGAGTCCGTACGGGTCCACGACGCGCTTGGAAGGTTTGCCGTCGAAGTCCCGGTAGTCGAGCCGGACGCGGTGGTTCTGCCAGACGGCATCGCGCAGCACGGCGAGGTGAGGAACGGGCTCGCGCTCGGCAAACCAGGAGGACGGGTCAGCGTGGATGCGCTGGCGCGCGTACTCGATGACAGACTGCTGGAGGGACGGGAGCGCAGCCGCGAGCTTCACGAGCCCGCTCCGCAGCGGTGCGGACAGGCCGAGATCCTCAAGAAGGCGCGGGGTGCCGACAGTGGCCAGCGCGTGGACCTCCTCGCGAGTGAGGCCCGTGAGCTGCGTGCGCCAACCCTCCATGAGAGACACTCCACCCGTGGGGCCACGGGTCGCGAGCACCGGCACGCCGGAGGCAGAGAGCGCGTCGAGATCGCGGTAGATGGTGCGCTCGGAGACCTCGAGGCGCTGGGCAAGTTCCCCTGCGGTCCAGCGGGGCCGGGTCTGCAGCAGCATGAGCAGTTGAATGAGTCGATCCGCGCGCATGGTGGCCAGAGGTTACGCGCACAATCCTGACACAAGATGTCAGGAATCGGCAGCTAGGGTGCGGACATGACCGGCGCGGAGGAAGCGCGCACCACCCACGGTCTCGGAGGAGAGCCATGAAGCCACTGGAGGGACGTATCGCCCTGGTCGCGGGAGCCACGCGGGGAGCCGGACGAGGGATCGCGATGATGCTCGGGGAGGCGGGAGCCACGGTGTACTGCACGGGGCGCAGTGTTCGAGGCAAGCCCGCGACCGGCAGCCGACCCGAGACCATCGAGGAGACGGCGGAGCTGGTCGACCAACGAGGCGGCCGAGGGATCGCGGTACGGACGGACCACACGGTCGAGTCCGAGGTGGCGGCGTTGTTCGAGCGGGTGAAGAAGGAGCAGGGCCGGCTCGACGTGCTGGTCAACGACGTCTGGGGAGGCGACGAGCTCACGGAGTTCAGCCTGCCGTTCTGGAAGCTCAATGCCGAGAAGGGGCGGCGGATGCTCGACCAGGCGATCTACTCGCACATCCTCACGAGCCGGTACGCGGTGCCGTTGATGCTCGAGCGGAACCAGGGGCTCATCGTCGAGATCACGGACGGGGACACCTTTGGATACCGCGGGAACCTCTTCTACGATCTCGTGAAGATGTCGGTCATCCGCCTGGCCTTCACCATGGCGTGGGAGCTTCGGCGCCACCCGATCACATCGCTGGCGGTGACGCCGGGCTTTCTGCGCTCGGAGGCGATGCTGGAGGGCTTTGGGGTGACAGAGGCGAACTGGCGGGATGCGGTGGCCAAGGTCCCGCACTTCATCGCCTCGGAGACGCCGTTCTACGTAGGCCGGGCGGTGGCGGCGCTGGCGGCGGATCCGAAGGTGGGTGAGAAGGCCGGGCGCGTCTACAGTTCATGGGAGCTGGCAAAGGAGTACGGCTTCAAGGACGAGGATGGGAGCCAGCCAGACTGGGGCACGTTCTTCCCTCAGGAGTTCGGGCGGCCCTACACCGTGGCAGACAAGGCGGCGTACGAGTCCTGGACAAATGGGCTGATGGAGATTGCCTACCCGGATTGGCCCAAGGAGTGAGGTGGGGCAGGGGAGAGCGTGGCAGAATCAGGGCGTGTTCTGCCCTCACCCAGAGCCGGTTCTCCGGCAGGAAGCCAAGCGAGGTTCCGAAGAGCCTGACAAGAGCGGGGGCGTGAAGCAGGAGGAGCGCCTCGACGACGCCACCGGCGGTGGACGCATCCGCTGCCCGAAGTGTGGTTGGCGCCCTCGCAAGTCGGACCTGTGGGCATGCCGGTGCGGATGTTTGTGGAACACCTTCGACACTGCGGGGCTTTGCCCGGATTGTGGACGGCAGTGGCGCAACACCTGCTGCCTCCGCTGTCACCAGTGGAGCCCTCACGAGGACTGGTACACCGCGAAGCCCTTTGGGCCCAGAGCGCCCGGGTGAACATCGTGCAGGCGCCGAGCGGAGAGCTCAGCTGCGTCGGTGGTCGGCTCCCACGGCCTCGCGGACGGAGCGGAAGCCGTCCCGGGCGAGCAGGGCGCCCAACTCCTGGACGATCCGACGCACCATGTCCGGTCCCTCGTAGATGAACCCGGTATAGGCCTGGACCACCGAGGCGCCCGCTCGCAGCTTCTCGTAGACGTCCTGCGCGGTGAACACGCCGCCCACGCCGATGATGGGCAGTGCTCCTCCACTGCGCTGCCACGCCCGGCGAATCACGGCGTTGGCCGGCTCGCGGACCGGAGCGCCTGAGAGCCCACCGGCCTCCTTCGCCAGAGGGTGCTCGAAGGGACGGGCCACCGTGGTGTTCGTGGCAATCAATCCCGAGAGCCCACACGCCCGCGCCACATCCACCACCTCGTCCACGGCCTCGGGCGTCAGGTCTGGAGCAATCTTCAGGAACAGCGGCTTGCCAGGAGCCACCTTCTCCAGGCGCTCCTTCACCGCGCGCAGCAGGGCTGTGAGCTGCTCGGGTTCCTGCAGCTTGCGCAGGCCTGGCGTGTTGGGCGAGCTCGCGTTGACGACCACGTAGTCCCCGAGGGGCGCCAGTGCGTCCACGCACGCCACATAGTCCTCCACGGCCCGCTCCAGCGGCGTGTCCTTGTTCTTGCCCACGTTCACGCCCAGCGGCGCAGGGCGCCAGGTGAGGGCTCGCAGGTGCGCCGCCGCCACGGCCGCACCGTGGTTGTTGAACCCCATCCGGTTGATCAGGGCTCGGTGCTCCGGCAGCCGGAAGAGGCGAGGGCTCGGGTTGCCCGGCTGGGGACGCGGCGTGACGGTGCCGATCTCGACCGCCGAGAAGCCACACGCGAACAGGCCCTCCACCGCCTCCGCGTCTTTATCGAGCCCCGCGGCCAGCGCGAGCGGATGCTCGAAGCGCAGGCCCGCGATCTCCGTGGCCAGCTCCGGTGTCACGCTCCGGAGCGCTCGGGCGCGCAGCGACTGGCACAGCTCCTGCGACATCCCCAGCTCGCGCAGCCCCCACATGCCCAGGCGATGCGCGCTCTCCGGGGCCAGCTGGAAGAGGAGCGAGCGGAACAGTCGGTACATGGGCCCCTTTTACACGAGGGGCCCGGACCGTCAGCTGGGAATGAACGAGTGCTGCCGTGCCCACGACAGCGTCTGGTCCACCTGCTCGGGCGTCAGGATGCCGTTGCGCTCCACCAGCTCGATCTCCCGGCGCATGTCTGTTTCCAAGAGGTAAGGGCCATCCGTGTTGATGGTGAACTTCACCCGCCGGTCCCAGAACGTCTTGATGATGTGCCGCATCTCGTCCAGGCCCTCGACCGCCTTGGTGTGCAGGTTGGACGTGGGGCACAGCTCCAGCACCACATCGCGCTCCCGCAGCAGCTTCATCGCGGCCTCGTCGTAGGCGGCCCGGATGCCATGGCCAATCCGGTGCGGCTTCAGGCGCTCGACCACGGCCACCACGCCCTCGGCCCCCGTGCCCTTCGTCTCACCGGTGTGCACCGTGCACTTGAGCCCGCCGCGCCGAGCCCGATCGAACAGGTCCTCGTACTGGGCCACGACCTCAGGCCGCAGCTCCAGCGCGTTCTTCTCCGTCCCCGCCAGGTCGATGCCCACCACGCCGCGCGTGCGGTACTTGATCGCCTTCTCCACCAGGATGGCGTTGAGCGGGTGCTCGAACTCGCGCGCCAGGCAGAAGATGAGGCCCGCCTTCACGTCGTACTCCAGCATGGCGCGATCCATGCCGCGCAGCGCCGCGTGGATGATGTGGTCCAGGTCCAGCTCGGAGTTCAGGTTGCGCTTCATCGGGTTGAAGCGCAGCTCGATCTGCGTCACCCGGCTGCTGCGGTACTCCTTGCCGATCACCTCGTACACCGAGCGCTCGATGGCACTCGGGGACGATTGGATCTTCTCCGTCCACGTGTGCATGATCTTCAGGTAGTCCTCGAGGCTTCCCACCTTGCCGGGGCGCGAGGTGATCAGCTCCACGAAGTCGAAGTAGTTTTTGACGGGGAGCTTGAAGCCCTGCTGATGCGCGATGGACCAGAGGATGTGGGGCGCTACGGCGCTGCCAACATGAATGTGCAGATCAATGAGGTCGCGAGCCATGGCGGTATGTATGCACAGTGCCGCCCGGCCGTCCAGCTACCGCCGCAGGAGCACGTACACCGCGCCTGCTCCCCCGTCTTGAGGACGGGCGCTGGAGAACGCCAGCACCATGTTCCCAATGCGCTTCTGGCTCAGCCACCCCTTCAGCCAGTCCTTCAGCACGGGGAGCTGATCCTTGGAGTGCAAACCTCGGCCGTGGATGATCAAGACGCACCGCTTCTTGGCCCGGCGGTTGTCGCTGAGGAAGCGCTCCACGGCGTCCCGGGCCTCTGCCTGCGTCTTGCCATGCAAGTCCAGGCGGCCCTGAATGGAGAAGTCGCCGCGGCGCAGCGCTCGCAGCAGGTTGCGATCCGTGCCGGGGTGAGCGCCCTCGATGAACTCGTCCGAGCCGGTGAACTCGAAATCGCCCTGGCCCGAGACGAGCTCCGACAGTTGCGCGAGCGCCTCGGCGTTCTCGTCGATGATCTCGGGCAGGCGGGGGTTGGGCGCGGGGGCCTCGCCCCTATGGGTGATTTGCTGCACGCCATCCATGGCCGCGTAGAAGAGCGCCGCGTCATCCTCCTCGCGCGCGGGCTTCTTCTTGGCGGGAGGTGGAGGCGGGGCCTTCTTCTGGGAGGGCTCAGGCGGCTTCTTCTGCAGGGGCTTGAGCGCGTCCTTGAAGGGGCTGTTGTGGAACTCGGGTTCCTTCTTCTTGGGCGGGTCGTTGCGGTTGCTCATGTCTCTCCCCGGGTACCGGGTCTCTTGGGTTTAACCGCCCGCTACAGTCCTCGCAGGCGTCGAATCATCTCGTAGGCGTCTTGGATTTCCTGGAAGCGGCGCGTGGCCTGGTCGACCGCTCCAGCGCCCAGGTGGGAGACGCGGTCCGGGTGGTGCGCCGCGGCGAGCTGCCGGTAGGCGCGCTTCACCTCGGCATCCGAGGCCCCCGGGTTGAGGCCGAGCCGCGCGTAGTGCGTATCACCCGTACCCAGGTAGCGGGCGGTGATGGCGCGCCGGTCCTCCTCGGTGAGGCCCAGCCCCTTGACGATCTGGCGCAGGCTCTCCTGCTCGGAGCGCTGGAGGGCTCCGTCCACGAGCCCCAGCTGGTACAGCGTGTCCACCAGGAGCAGGCGATCGCTGGTGGGCAGCTCGTCCCGGCAGGCTGCGATGGACTCGTCCAGGGTGGGGGGCTTCTCGAGGAACTCCTTGAGGTAGATGCGGACGGTGTCCAGCGCCTCGGGGCCATACTTCAGCTCGTTCTGGAAGTACTCCTTCACCACGCGCACCTCTTCGCGCGACACGTTTCCATCCACCCGGGCCACCTCGATGAAGAGGGCGCACAGGTGGCGGGCGAAGTGCTCCTGGGCCTGCGCGTCGAGCTGCTCCCGCGACACCGGGGCCGAGGGGGGCTCGCGCAGGAAGGGGTCGGGCTCGAGCCCCTCGATAGGGTCCACCGGGGGCAGGGCGTGGGCGTTGTCATAGAAGTGGCCCACCACGCCTCCGGCGATCAGGAAGAGCACGATGGCCCAGGGTTCCCGGATCCAGAGACCCAGCATCAACCCCAGCATTGCTCCGAGCACTTTTCCTGGCGCCACGGCTGCCTCACCCCTTCCAGCCCCCAGTTTGACATAGAGTCCGCCGCGCTATGGCTCAGTTGATTGATGGCAAGGCGATTGCGGCGCGGGTCCGGGCGGAGGTCCAGGTGGAGGTGGCGCGCCTCAAGGCGGACCGAGGCCTTATCCCCGGTTTGGCGGTGGTCCGGGTGGGCGAGGATCCCGCCTCGAAGATCTACGTCACCGGGAAGAAGAAGGCGGCCGAGGAGGTGGGCTTCCGCTCCTGGGAGCACCACTTTGACGCGTCCATCTCCCAGGACGAGCTGCTGGCCCAGGTGCGCAGGCTCAATGACGCCTCGGCGGTTCACGGTATCCTCGTCCAGCTACCCCTGCCGAAGCACATCGACGCGGAGCTGATCATCTCCACGGTGAAGCCCGAGAAGGATGTGGACGGCTTCCACCCGATCAGCGCGGGCAACCTGTCGCTCGGGAGGCCAGGGCTGCGGCCGTGCACACCGGCCGGGGTGATGCGGCTGCTGGAGGAGGTGGGCTGCAACCCTTCGGGGAAGCGGGCCGTGGTGGTGGGGCGCAGCAACATCGTGGGCAAGCCCATGGCGCTGATGCTGCTCCAGAAGGACGCCACCGTGACGATCTGCCACCGCAAGAGCGATCTGCCACGCGAGGTGGCTCAGGCGGACATCCTCGTCGTCGCGGTAGGCGTGCCCGAGCTCATTCAGGGCGACTGGATCAAGCCCGGCGCGGTGGTGATCGACGTGGGCATGAACCGCAAGGCGGACGGAAAGCTGGTGGGGGATGTGGCATTCCAGGCCGCGTCCCAGCGGGCCTCGGCCATCACTCCAGTGCCTGGCGGTGTGGGCCCCATGACGATCGCCATGCTAATGCGCAACACCTTGCTGGCCGCCACGGGCGGCGTGTAGCCATCTGGAGCGGGAAGCCCGAGCCTGTCGAGAGAGGAGCGGCGTGCCATGCCGACACGGGAAGAGCGGATCGCAGGAGGGCTCTACGGGCTGTTGATTGGTGACGCGCTGGGCGTCCCGTACGAGTTCCACCCGCCGCAGCAGATTCCCCCGCGGGAGCAGATCGAGTTCGAGCCGCCCGCGGGGTTCCATCGTGCGCACCCGAGTGTTCTTCCCGGCACGTGGTCAGACGATGGGGCGCACGCGCTGTGCCTCCTGGCCTCGCTGCAATACCGGGACATGCTGGACCCCGAGGACCTGGGGCGTCGCCTCTGGAACTGGCTCGAGCTGGGCTACATGGCGGTGGACTTCGAGGTCTTCGACGTCGGCATTCAGACCCGCAGTGCGCTCCAGACCTTCCGAGCGGGGACGCCCGCGCTCCTGTCCGGCCCCAAGGGCGAGCGGGACAATGGGAACGGCTCGCTGATGCGGGTGCTGCCGCTGGCGCTCTGGCACACGGGGACGGATCAGGCGCTCGTGTACGAGGCCATGCGCCAGTCGTTGGTGACCCACGGGCACCTGCGCTCCCAGATCTGCTGCGCGGTGTACTGCCTCTGGGCTCGGCGGACCTTGCAGGGCGCTTCGGATCCGTGGGGAGAGGCGCTGGCCACCTTCCGGCAGCTGTACCCCGAAGGGCTGGAGGCCCGCTCGGAGCTGGAGCTTCAGATCCGCCCGGAGCGGCCAGAGCCAGGGACCGGCTCTGGGTATGTGGTTGATTGCCTGCTCTCCGCCCGAGACTGCGTGCGGTCGGAAGCTTCCTATGAGGGCGTGGTGAAGGCCGCGGTGGCGCTTGGGCGCGACACGGACACCACCGCCGCCGTAGCGGGGGGAATTGCCGGAATTCGCGACGGCGTGAAGGCCCTCCCCGAGCGGTGGCGCACGGCGCTGCGAGGCCAGGAGCTCGTCGAGCCGATGCTCACGGCGCTGATCCAGCGGATCCAGAACACTTGAGCGCCGCGCTTGCTTGGGGAGATGGCAGGCTGAACACAAGGGCTGTCGGAAAGCGGACGGGGTAGCCGGGGGTGGGGAGTCAAAAAAAGGGTGAGTGCTAAGAGTTGGGGTCAATTCTGGACCCTCACGTGAGCGCCTTCTCTATCGCCTCCTCACTTCCCTGGCAGGATCAGGCAGCGGGTGCCGCTCTCGCGGGGCTCGACGCGCTGTGGCATGCCCCGATCGGCATTGGGATCGTGGACACAGAGCTGCGCTATGTCCGCGTGAACAAGGCGCTCTGCGAGATGAACGGCCTGTCGCCCGAGCTCCACCTGGGTCGGAAAATTCATGAGGTGCTCCCAGAGGACTCCGAGGCGACGCAGGCGATCGTCCGCCGGATCGAGCACGTGCTGCTGACGGGCTTTCCGCTGGAGAACGTCGAGATCGAGTGGGAGTCGGCGGGCACACCGCGCGAGCCGCGCTTCTCCCGCACCAGCTACCACCCGGTGCGCCATGGTTCGGTCACGGTGGGGGCCTTTATCTATGTCGAGGATCTCCGGGCCCAGCGGCGCGCGGAGCAGCAGCGCGACGAGCTGCTGGAGCGCGAGCGCCATGCCCGAGGGGAGGCCGAGGCAGCTGCCCAGCGCCTCTTCATCCTCGCCGAGGCTTCTCACGTGTTCGCCGAGGCGAGCGCGGATCTGCGGAGCGTCGTCAACGCCGTGGTCCGCATGGTGGCGACGATCATCGACGGGGCGTGCTCGCTCTCGCTGCTGTCGGACGACGGCCATGACGTGACGCCTGTGGCCGCGTACCACGCGGACTCCGAGGCCCGGAAGGAGTTCGAGAAGCTGGTGGACACGGGGCGGCACCCCGTGGGCGAGGGCCTCTCGGGGATGGTGGTTCGCACGGGCCAGTCGCTGCTGCTGCCCCGCGTCTCCCGAGAGGAGTTGCTGGTAGCGCTCCCCGCCACTCACCGCGCCTATACTGAGCGCTACACCCCTCTCACCATGATGGTGGTTCCGCTTCGGGTGTATGGGCACGTGATCGGTACGCTGCAAGTGCAGCGGGAGGATTCGGGCAAGCCCTTTGGCCCCACGGATCTGGTGTTCCTAGAGGAGCTGGCAGACCGGGCGGGTCTGGCGCTCCAGAACGCGCGGTTGCTGGAGCGTGAAAAGGAGGCGCGGGCCGACGCGGAGACCGAGCGCGCCCGTCTGCACTCCCTGGTGACACAGGCGCCCGCGGCCATCGCCATCATGCGCGGCCCGGATCTGGTGCTCGAGTTCACCAACCCGCTCTACGAGAAGTTCGCGGGCCGCACGGGGCTGGTCGGTAAGACTTTGCAGGAGGCCCTGCCGGAGATGTCGCGCTACTCGCGCTTCGTGGAGGTCGCCTGGCAGGTGATGCGCACCGGCCAGACCTTCGTGGGCCACGAGTACCCGGTGCTCCTGGATCGCCGGGAAGAGGGCAAGCTGGAGGAGGCCTTCCTCAACGTGGTCTACCAGCCGCTCCACGACGGCCAGGGCCGTGTGGACGGGCTGCTCACGCACGCGGTGGACGTGACGGAGTTGGTTTGGGCGCGGCAGCGGGCCGAGGCGCTCGAGAAGCAGGCGCGCCGCCGCGCCGAGTTCGAGGAACAGCTCATCGGCATCGTCAGCCACGACCTTCGCAACCCGGTGAGCGCCATCCTCATGTCCGCGCAGATGCTGCTCAAGCAGGAGGGACTGGCCGAGCGGGCCTTCAAGGGCGCCTCGCGCATCCTCTCCAGCGCGGAGCGCGCCACGCGGCTGATCGCGGATCTGCTGGACTTCACCCAGGCACGCCTGGGCGAGGGCATCCGGATCCAGCGCCGGCGCGCCATCATCCACGAGGTGACTCGGCAGGTGCTGGAGGAGCTCCAGGCCGCATGGCCGGAGCGCGATCTCCAGGTGAGCCAGAGCGGAGACGGGGAAGGGGAGTGGGATCCCGACCGGCTGGCCCAGGTGGTGAGCAACCTCGTCTCCAACGCGCTGCGCTACAGCCCTCCGGGCACGCCCGTGAAGGTGAGCACGCGGGCCGAGCCGCAGACGGTGGTGGTCGAGGTGCACAACCTTGGCCGGCCCATCCCTCCGGAGCTGCTGCCCCACATCTTCGAGGCGATGAAGCGTGGGACCCAGGACGGCCAGAGCTCGGGCCGCAGCGTGGGGCTGGGGCTCTACATCGTCGAGCAGATTGTCCGCGCGCACGGTGGCACGGTGGCTGTCCGGTCCACCGATGCTGACGGCACCACCTTCACCGTGCAGTTGCCCCGAGGCGCCTGAGCGCTCAGGACATGAACCCCTTGCGCACGTCCGGGCGGCTGAGGATGAACATCAGCCAGCACGTGGCGGGAATGCCCACGCACACCGTGGGTGACAGGCAGAAGGACGCGGTGATGGCACCCACCATGGCCAGGCCCCAGCCGCGCAGGTTCAGCGCGCTCAGCGCGCCCCACACGGACAGGATCCCGCAGATGATGGCGGCCACGGCCGGCAGCAGGAAGGACGCCAGCGAGTACTCCTTCAGCGAGGCCGTCATCTCTGGAGAGAGCGTCACCGCTCCCGAGGCGATCAGACCGGCCGACACCAGCGCCAGGACGCAGAAGACGAGGTTCAGCGTCCCCACGCACAGCAGCAGGAAGGCGGGGGCTCGCACCAGTCTCAGCGCCCGGTAGCGCGGATCGTCCTTGGGGAGGTCGAGCCCGGGACCACTCATGAGCGGGCCCTCAGCGCGCTCACGATCATCCGCGTCGCCGGGGACTTGTTGAGCGTGTAGAAGTGGATGCCCGGCACGCCGCGCGCCAGCAGCTCCATGCACTGCACCGTGGCGTGCGCCACCCCGAGCTGTACCAGCGACTCCGGCTGATCCTTGACGCGCTCCAGCTGCAGGCCCAGTCGCATGGGCACCGTGGCCCCGCACAGGCGGGTGAAGCGCTGCACCTGCTCGTAGTTGGTGATGGGCATGATCCCCGGAACGATGGGAACGTTGATGCCCGCCCGGCGGGCCCGCTCCACGAAGTCGAAATAGAAGGCGTTGTCGAAGAAGAGCTGGGTGATCAGGAAGTCCAGCCCCGCGTCCACCTTGGCCTTGAGGTGACGCAGGTCGTCATCGCGAGAGGCCGTCTCCACATGGCCCTCCGGATAGCACGCCCCACCCAGGCAGAAGGTGAAATCCTCTTCTCGGACAAAGTTCACCAACTCCGAGGCGTACCGGAATCCCCCCGGTGTGGGCACGAACTCCTTCTGTCCCTGGGGCGGATCGCCGCGCAGCGGCAAGACGTTCTCGACCTTGGCCTCCTTCAGCTTCTGGAGGACGTCGTGCAGCTCCTCGCGGGTGTGCCCCACGCACGTCAGGTGCGCCATGGCCTCGATGCCCGTGGTCTGCTTGATGCGCGTCACCAGCTCGATCGTCCGGTCCCGCGTGCTGCCGCCCGCCCCGTACGTCACGGAGACGAAGCCGGGCTCCAGCGGCGCCAGATCCTCCAGCGTCCTCAGCAGGTTCGCGGTGCCCTCGTCCGTCTTCGGCGGGAAGAACTCGAAGGAGAAACAGGGGTTGGATGGATTCAACCGATTACGAATCTTCATATCAGCCCCAGTGTAGACCGTTCCCGAATGCCTTGATTGGAAGAGGTGCGCGGCTATAGTCCGCCCGCCTTTTTCCCACCCCCGCAAGAGGAGAGACTCATGGCCCGGCGCACGCCCCTCAACGAGGCCCATCGGAAGTTGGGCGCCCGGATGGTCGACTTCGTGGGCTGGGACATGCCCGTGCAGTACTCCTCTATCATCGAGGAGCACGAGGCCGTCCGCACCGCCGTGGGCCTGTTCGACGTTTCCCACATGGGCGAGGTCGAGTTCCGTGGGCCCGGCGCCCTGGAGACGGCCAACCGGCTCATCTCCAACGATCTCGCCAAGTGCGCGGACGGCCAGGCCGTCTACGCGGGCCTGCTCAACGAGCAGGGGACCTTCGTGGATGACGTGGTGGCCTACCGCTTCTCCCCGGAGCACATCTTCGTCTGCGTCAACTCCTCCAACCGCGAGAAGGACTTCGCGTGGATGAGCGAGCGCGCCCAGGGTGTGAAGCCCGTGGACCGCAGCGACGACTTCGCGCAGATCGCCGTGCAGGGCCCCAAGGCCCCCGGCCTGGTGCAGCGCCTGACGAAGGCGGACCTGTCCAAGGTGGGCACCTACCGCTTCACCGAGGGTGAGGTGGCGGGCGTCAAGTGCATCATCTCCCGCACCGGCTACACCGGCGAGGACGGCTTCGAGCTGTACTGCGCCCCCAACGACGCGGAGAAGCTATGGAACGCGCTGCTGCAGGAAGGGCAGACGGACGGCGTGAAGCCGTGCGGTCTCGGGGCGCGTGACAGCCTGCGCACGGAGATGAAGTACGCGCTCTACGGCAACGACATCGACGACGCCCACACCGCGCTGGAGGCGGGCCTGGGCTGGATCGTCAAGCTCGACAAGCCGGGCGGCTTCATTGGCAAGGAAGCCCTCGAGAAGCAGAAGGCCGCAGGCGTGAAGCGCAAGCTGGTGGGCTTCGAGGTGACGGGCCGCGGTATTCCCCGCCATGGCTACCCCATCCTCAAGAACGGCCAGCGCGTGGGTGAAGTGACGAGCGGCACCATGGGGCCCTCCGTGAAGAAGCCCATTGGCATCGGCTACGTGCCCACCGAGCTGGCGGCCGAGGGCTCCACGTTCGACGTGGAGATCCGCGGCCAGCCCGTGACCGCCCAAGTGGTCAAGACGCCTTTCTGGAAGAAGCCCTGAGTTTCTCCCCCTAGCGCAAGAGGAGTTCCCTATGGCTGACGTGCCTCAGAACCTGAAGTACACCCAGGAGCACGAGTGGATCCGCGTTGACAATGGAGTGGCCGTGGTTGGCATCACCCAGTTCGCGTCGAACCAGCTCGGGGACGTGGTCTTCGTGGATGTGCCCACGGTAGGGAAGACCGTCGAGGCGGGAGACTCCTTTGGCACCGTCGAGTCCGTCAAGGCGGTCTCCGAGCTGTTTGCCCCGGTGAGCGGCAAGGTGGTGGAGGTCAACTCTGAGCTCGAGGTTTCCCCCGAGCTCGTCAACGAGGAGCCGTACGGCGATGGGTGGATCATCAAGCTCCAGCCTTCCTCCCCCAAGGACATCGATGGGCTCCTGAGCCCCGCGGCCTACGCTGACCTCATCAAACAAGAACAAGAGGGATAGGCGGCCAGGCTGCCCCCATGCAATGAAGCGGCGACCTCCGGCTGTTAGGTACGGCCGTGGCTCTCTCTTGCCTTCGAGCGCTGGACCATTATGTCTCTTAACTGGAAATATCAGGAATCCTTCGTTGGCCGGCACATTGGCCCGGATGAGCATGAGCTCAAGGCCATGCTGGCCGTGCTGGGCGTCAGCTCGCTGGAAGAGTTCATCGACCGGACCGTGCCGCAGGCCATCCGCTCCAAGGAGCCGCTGCGGCTGCCGGCGGGCCAGGGCGAGCACGAGGTGCTGGCGCAGCTCGAGGCCATCGCGGCGAAGAACCAGCGATCCAAGAGCTTTATCGGGATGGGGTACTACGACACCCACACTCCGAACGTCATCCTGCGCAACATCTTCCAGAACCCGGGCTGGTACACGCAGTACACGCCGTACCAGGCGGAGATTGCCCAGGGCCGACTGGAGGCGCTGCTCAACTTCCAGACGATGGTGATGGAGCTGACGGGGCTGGAGGTGGCCAACGCCTCGCTGCTGGACGAGGGCACCGCGGCCGCCGAGGCCATGGCCCTGGCCCTGCACGTGAAAGGGGAGGAGGACGGCGCCTTCTTCGTGTCCGAGGCCTGCCACCCGCAGACGATCGACGTGGTGCGCACGCGCGCGGCGCCGCTGGGCATCGAGGTGGTGGTCGGTGACCACCGCACGGTGGATCTGGGCGCGAAGAAGTACTTTGGTGCGCTGGTGCAGTACCCGGCCACGGATGGCGGGGTGTTCGACTACCGCGCGTTCGCGGAGAAGGTGCACGCGGCCGGTGCGCTGCTGGTGATGGCCACGGATCTGCTGGCGCTCACGCTGCTGACGCCTCCGGGCGAGCTGGGCGCGGACGTGGCGGTGGGCAGCGCGCAGCGTTTCGGCGTGCCCATGGGCTACGGCGGTCCGCACGCGGGCTTCTTCGCCACGAAGAACGCGTACACGCGCATGATGCCCGGCCGCCTCATCGGCGTGTCCGAGGACGCTCAGGGCCGCCGCGCGCTGCGCATGGCGCTCCAGACGCGCGAGCAGCACATTCGCCGCGAGAAGGCCACGAGCAACATCTGCACCGCGCAGGTGCTGTTGGCCGTCATCGCCGGCATGTACGCCGTGTACCACGGGCCCCAGGGACTCAAGGCGATCGCGGAGCGGGTGCACGGGCTCACGGCGCTGCTGGCCCAGGGGCTCACGCGGTTGGGCTTCAAGCCTCGCCACGATCAGTACTTCGACACCCTGAGCGTGGAGCTGAGCTCGGCCCAGGTGCGGACGGTGCTGTCGGCGGCCGAGTCCAAGGGGATGAACTTCCGTCGCATCGACGAGCGCTCTATCGGCGTGTCGTTGGATGAGACGACGCGCGCGGCCGACGTGGAGGCCATCCTCGGCGCGTTCTCGGCGGGCAAGACGCTGGGCGCCACGCTGGACGAGCTGGGTGCGAACCTGGAGAGCCCGCTGGAGGCGGGGCTGCGCCGCCAGAGCGCGTACCTGACGCACCCGGTCTTCAACAGCTACCACTCCGAGACGGAGATGCTGCGCTACATCCGGCGGCTCGAGTCGCGCGACCTGTCGCTCACGCACTCGATGATCCCGCTGGGCTCGTGCACGATGAAGCTCAACGCCACCGCGGAGATGATCCCGGTGACGTGGCCGGCGTTCGGCGGGCTGCACCCGTTCGCGCCGCCCTCGCAGGCCGCGGGCTACAAGGTCATCTTCGAGCAGCTGGAGAGCATGCTGTCCGAGGTGACGGGGTTCGCGGGCTGCTCGCTGCAGCCCAACGCGGGCAGCCAGGGCGAGTACGCGGGCCTGCTCGTGATTCGCGCGTACCACCAGAGCCGTGGCCAGGGGCACCGGGACGTGTGCCTTATTCCGCAGTCGGCGCACGGGACGAACCCGGCGTCGGCGGTGATGGCGGGCTACCGCGTGGTCGTCACCAAGTGCGATGAGCAGGGCAACATCGACATCCCGGACCTGCGCGCCAAGGCGGAGGAGCACAAGGAGCGGCTCGCGGCGCTGATGGTGACCTACCCGTCCACGCACGGCGTGTTCGAGGAGGGCATCAAGGAGATCACCTCGCTCATCCACGAGCGCGGCGGCCAGGTGTACATGGACGGCGCGAACCTGAACGCGCAGGTGGGGTTGATGAAGCCGGGGCAGCTCGGCGCGGACGTGTGCCACATCAACCTGCACAAGACGTTCTGCATCCCGCATGGCGGTGGCGGTCCAGGCATGGGCCCCATCTGCGTGGCGCCGCACCTGGTGAAGTTCCTTCCGGGTCACCCGGTGATTGGCCTGGGCGGCACGGACCGGGTTGGTGCGATCTCGGCGGCGCCGTGGGGCAGCGCGAGCATCCTGCTCATCTCGTGGACGTACATTCAGATGATGGGCGGTGAGGGCCTCACGCGCGCGACGAAGATGGCGATCCTGAATGCCAACTACATCGCCAAGCGGCTCGATCCGCACTATCCGGTGCTGTACCGGGGCAAGCAGGGTGGGGTGGCTCACGAGTGCATCGTGGACCTGCGCCACCTGAAGAAGACGGCGGGCGTGGAGGTGGAGGACGTGGCCAAGCGGCTGATGGACTACGGCTTCCACGCGCCCACGGTGTCGTTCCCGGTCGCGGGCACCCTGATGATCGAGCCCACGGAGAGCGAGTCCAAGGCGGAGCTGGACCGTTTCTGCGACGCGATGATCGCCATCCGCGAGGAGATCCGCGAGATCGAGGAGGGCAAGGCGCCCAAGGACAACAACGTCCTGAAGAACGCGCCGCACACGGCCCGCGTCATCACGGCGCCCGAGTGGAACCGGCCCTACTCGCGCGAGAAGGCGGCCTTCCCGACGAAGTGGGTGCACGAGGGCAAGTTCTGGCCCGCGGTGGGGCGCCTGAACAACGTGCTGGGCGATCGCAAGCTGGTGTGCTCGTGCCCGCCGATTGAGGAGTACATGGAGCCGGTGCCGCCGAAGGCGGCGTAGCCGTGCCTGTTCTCTCGTGAAGCACCGAGGCCGTCTCTTCCGCGAGGGAGAGGCGGCCTTCGTGTCTCAGCCGCCCAGGTCGAGAATGAGCGAGGTGGTGGCTCCGTACACGCCTTCTCCGCCTTGGCGGCCGACGAGCGCGCCCGCGCCAAGCTCGACCACCTTCCCAGGCTTGAGCTTCAGTCCTCCCACCGCGTCCAGGGTGTTCTCATCCCCTAACTCCGCGTGGAGTTCGCCCATGGGCACGAGCACGCCGGAGCCCCACGCCGCCCCGAGTCCCAGCTCCGCACGGGGCTCGAGTTGCTGCTGCCGCGTCTGGGCAAAGCCCGGCCGGAGGACTGCATTCAATCCCAGCGCGCCCACACGCTTGAAGGCGAGGAGCCGGCCATAGAGCGCCCACTGGTCGTCACTGAACTCGGGCCGTGCCAACTCTCCATCGAGCCCTGAGGAGAGCGAGAAGCCCGAGTCGGCGGACTCGAGAAGTCCCACGTGCACGCCCACGCCCACCTGGGACACCCCCCGGTCGAGCGTGCGCGCCTCGCGCTCCCGGCTCCACTCCACTTCACTCTCCAACTGGAGCCGGTGCCCCAGTCCCACCTCACCCTGAAGTGGCGCGTCGATCTGCGCCCCATCGGAGGTGCTCCGCAGGCGGAGCGAGGCCTGAGTCTGCACGGCGCCCGGTTCCTGGATCTGGGGCACATCGGACAACAGGAACGCCTGGACCGGCCAGTCGAACTGCTTCGCCTCGGTTTCTTCAGCAGCCCCCGCGAGCGACGCGAACAGCACGCCGCACGCTGCCACTCCCCCTCGCAGCAGTCGCAAGCTCATGAGACCAAGGTGTGGCCCAGGCTGCCGAGGGACAACACCAATGCCTGGCTGTTCGCTGTCCGCGCGCTCACGCGAGCAGGCAGGTAGCCGGGCGCTGCTACTTCGGCTTGCTTCCGGGGGATGGCTCGTCGGGCTCGGGAGGCGGGCCCCACATGGCGTGCTCTTCCTCGGCGTAGATCTTCTCGCGCTGGGCCATCAGGGCTTGCGCCATGCCGTACGCCCACTTCGCCATCTCCGCGCCGTTCTGCAGCTCGGCCTGAGTGGTGTCGGCCCTCGCAAGCCGGGCCGCGAGCAACTGTCCCGCGAACCAGTCTCGCAGGTTCATCCCCTCGGCCACGAACATGGGCATGGTCATCTTACGCTCTCCTCTCTCCCGGCGTGCGGGCCGGCTCGACGTGCACCACCACATCCACCACCTGAGGGAAGGAAGCATGGAGCTTCTGCTCCACCTCGTCCGCCACCTCGTGGGCCTGGGCCGTGGTGAGCTGCGGATCCACCTCGATCTTCAGGTCCACGTAGACACTGTCCTCCATACCCCGGCTGCGCACGTCCCGGCACGACAGCACGCCCGGGACGCTCAGGGTGAGGCTCCCCACCGTCGCCGCGTCCAGCCGCGCCGTGTCCGAGAGGATGCCTACCGCCTGCCGGACGATTCCGTAGGCCACCCAGGCCACGAACACCATCACCAGCAGCGCCACCAGCCCGTCGGCCCGAGGGAAGCCCAGCCACACCAGCGCCAGGGACACGAGCACGGCCAGGGTGACGAACACGTCCGAGAGCGTGTGGTTGGCGTCCGCCAGCAGCAGGTTGCTCTTGAGCTTCTCTCCGTAGTGCCGCTCGATCCGGGTCACGGCCAGGTTCACCACCAGCGTGAACACCATCACCGCGGCCATGAGAGGCGTCACCTCTGCGTGCTTGTCATGGAGCAGCGAGTCCAAGGCCATGCGCCCCAACTCCAGCATGCCGATGCCGATCATCGCCCCGATGCCCAGCGAGGCGATCGCCTCGAACTTGCCGTGGCCGTAGGGGTGGTCCTCGTCCGCCGGGCGGGCCGCTGCCGTCATCGCCACGAGCCCGAGGATGTTGGAGCTCCCATCGATGAACGAGTGCAGGCCGTCCGCCGTCACGGAGGCGGACTGGTTGAGCAGGCCGAAGACGAGCTTGGCGCTGGCCACGGCCCAGTTGGCCACGAGGATGGCCGCGAGCACCTGCCGGACCTTGCGGTTGCGCTCGGCGTAGGCGTCGACGCGATGGGGGACAGAGGCTTCCACGGGAGCGGAACCTAATGTCCCTGGAGCAGGACCGCGAGTGCGGAGTGGCCTGCTGTCAGTTGGACTGCCGGAACAGGCGCATCCGAGGGCCGCCGCCCATTTCCAGGAAGAAGCCGAAGGAGAAGCGCACCGTGGCGTCCGAGTCCAGCAAACCCGCCGGCGGGTTGGGGAAGGGCTGGGCGCGCTGGAACGAGGCGATGGCCTCCATGTCCAGGAAGTCCAGGCCGCTGCTCTTCTCCACGCGGATGTCCTGCACCATGCCCTTCTGGTCCAGCGTCACGTTCAGCAGCGTGTAGCGGTCCTTGCCGCTGTAGATGCCGCCCGTGGGGTCTCTGCGCCGCAGCTGCACGTTCGGATCCCAGTGCATGCCCACGTTCTGCTTCACGCGGTTGAAGAAGCTGGCGTACTTCCACTCGCGGGTATTGAGGAAGGTGCCGTCGCCTTCCTCGGCGTCTTGGAGGTGATCGTTGGGCGCCGAGCCGATGATCTTGTCCATCACCGCCTGGGACGGCATGAGCGTGGCCAGCCCGGGCGAGCCCATCCGCCCGCTGGAGCCCTCCAGCTCGCCCGCGCCGGAGCCCGGCTGGATGTTCAGCCGCTTCGAGTTGCCCTTCACCTCGTCGCTCTCGTTGCGGTTCTGCACCTGCTTGCCGGGACCCCCGGAGTCCGGGTCCGTCTTCATCGCGATCTCTTGCTTGCGGTGAGCGTCGGGGATCTCGAAGGACGGCTTGTGGTCCTGTGGCGACATGGGCCGATCGTCCTGGCCAACGCCGTTGTTGCCCGCCATCTTGGGCTGCTCGATCTGCTCCCGCCCCGCACCATCGCGAGACTGGGGCGCGGTCCGCTGCGGCATGGCGTTGCGGTAGAAGGGCGTCTGCTCCCGGGCCTTGGTCTCCTTGTCGACCTTGTTGTCGTGCTCGGCCAGGTACTTCGCGTCCGGCGCCTTTTGCTCGTTGCCCTTGGCCACGTCCACCACCTGGCCGTCCGGCTTCTTCTCGTCCTTCTTCTCCTCTTTCTTCTCCTGGGCGCGGGGACGCTCGGTCACCTGTGACTTCGAGGGTGTGAACTGGCCGCGGTTCTTCGCCCACTGCTCCGCTGTGAGCGGGCGCATGGACACGGCGCTGGGCGGGCGCGTGAGCCGCTTCTCGCCGCCGGGCAGGTTGACCTGGAGGTGCGAGAGCAGCAGCAGCAGCCCCACGAAGGCCACATGGGCCACCAGGGCCAGCACCATGGCCACGAGGGCTCGTCCAGGCCCCTCCCGCCTGCGCCTGCGCCTGTCTGGAGCCGGTGTGTGTGTGGCCACGTCCTGAATGATAACCCTCGACTGGCTTAGCTACTCCCGAGTCGTCGCCAGGAGAACAGGGGAGCACAAAATTTTTGCGCTCAGATGACGGAAAATCGAGCGGAGAAGGGGGGAACCCGCGTCCTGCCCCCTCGTGAGGGGGGGAGCAAGGGAGGGCTCGGCCCCGGCCCGTGGGGTTTCGGCTCAGTAGATGGGGGCCACCTCGGCACCGTTGTAGTAGTGCCGGAGGATGTCTCGGTAGCGGTGGCCGGCCTCGGCCCGCCCGATGGCCCCTGTCTGACACATCCCTACCCCGTGACCCCAGCCGCCGCCTCGGAACACCCAGCCGGTGATGCGGCCCTCGGCGTCGCGCGTGGGCTCCACGAGGGCCATGCTGCTGTTGAGCATGCCGAAGAGCTTCCGGATGTTCAGCTCGCCGCGAATCTGGGTGGCACCCCGCTCGCCGGAGAGGGTGAGCACGCGGGCTCGGCCAGACACTCCACGCTCGGAGAGTGTCAGGGCTTGGATGGGACCCACGCCGAGGCTCTCCGTGAAGGCGTTCACCTGTGAGGCGGTGAAGTGTTTCTCCCAGCGGAACTTGTTGGGGCGCGCGAAGGTGGACAGCTGGCAGGCGGCTGGAATGTCCGAGGTGGCGAGGAACGCCTCCAGGTTCGCGGGCGTGGGCACCTTGGAGGAGGGCTCCAGGAGGTCTGGCTGGCCGCGCAGGCTGGGGTCCGGGGGGCCGCCCCAGACGACTTCGTTGTTCTCGGTGTGGCCGCCGCACACGGCGCTGTAGACGGAGTCCACCAGGCGCCCGTCCTTGGAGAAGAGGGCCTCGCCTCGAGTGGCCTCGACGGCGGCGGTGGTGCTGGCGGCCTCGCCCGAGCGTCCCTGGTACACCGCGCAGTGCTGTTCGGAGCACAGGAGGTAAGGATCCGCGAGGTGCTTGGTGCCCACCTTGGCGAGCACCTCGCCGCGAGCGGTGACGGCCTGGGCCTTGAGGGCCTCCATGTGGGCCCGCGCGTAGATCTCCGAGGGCACCAGGCCCTTGAGGAGATCCTCCAGCTTCACCACGTTCACCACCGCGAGCATTCCGGCGCTATCGACCGTGAGCTGCAGGGCGCCGCGGTAGCTGCGGTCCTCGAAGCCGTGGTTCTCGTAGCCGACGTGGTACTCCACCTGGCGGATGTCGAAGCCAGAGGCGTCCAGCGTCTCCGCGTTCAAGGAGTCCTGCGCGAGCCCTACCACGCTGCCCGAGGCATCGCGCACCTCGAGGATGCCGTGGGCCGGGATGTGCACCTCCTCGAAGAGGGTGGTCCGCGCACCGAACTTGCGCAGCAGCTCCGCCTGCTTTGCTGCGGCGTTCTTAGGAGTGAGGGCCTCATCGACGAGGAGCAGGTAGCGCCGGTTGTCGATGACCTTGCCGGCGATGCCATACAGGGAGCCAATCACCTGGACGCGGGTGGAGATCCCGCGCTCCTGCCACTGCTGCTGCTCCTCAGCGAGCCCGGCCTTGTCCGAGAACCGGAACTCGCCCAGCTGAACGCGGTCGGTGAGCACAGCGGGCTCGCCTTGGGTGACGCGGACCTTCCACACGGAGCCGGAGGGGGCCTCCAGCACCTTGTCATCCGGGCCGCCGAAGCGGAGCTTCATCCGCCCGCGAGGGGAGAAGGTGACGTGGGGGCGGCCCTCCATGAGGCGGATGGGCACCTGGGGCTCGCCGCCACGGAAGTCCAAGCGCTTCACCTCCACGGGAGTCGAGAGCCCCTGAGACAGAGGATCTTCGGGGAGAGGTGGAAGCGCGCCCGCGTCCACCGGCTGGGAGGAGGAGGAGACGGGAGTAGGAGACGCCATGCTCGCGCCACCGGACGGAGCAGGCTGCGGCGAGCTGGCGCACGCGGCCAGGAGCAACAGAAGGAGGGTGGGGACGGCCTTGAGCACGGCAGAACCGACCGTAGCCGCGTGGCGCCCCTCTCGCCAATTCGGCGGAAAAACGAAGGCCCGATGCGGCAGAGCGTCGCATCGGGCCGGGACTTCTTGGAGGCGCCACCCGGATTCGAACCGGGGAATGAGGGTTTTGCAGACCCTTGCCTTACCACTTGGCTATGGCGCCACGAACAGGGGACGGTTTTATACGCAAGCCTCTTGGGCTGGGTCAAGGAAGCAACTGCGCCCGCTGCGGTTCACCTCCGTTACCATCACTCCGGGCAAACCTGCCCGCCGGAGAGGGGTTCGCGGATGCTGCACGGCTACGGGCTGTACCAGGAGGAGCACGAGGCCTTCCGCCGCACGGTGCGCGCGGTCATCGAGAAGGAGATCCTCCCCTTTGCCCAGGAGTGGGAGGCCCGGGAGGAGTTCCCCCGGGAGCTCTTCACCCGCTTCGGCGAGCTGGGCTTCCTGGGGCTGAAGTACCCGGAGGCCTACGGCGGCTCGGCTGCTGGGGAGCTGTACGAGGCGGTGCTCCTGGAGGAACTGGGGCGGTGTGGCTCGGGCGGCGTCTCCGCGGGCCTGGGCGCCCAGTTCACCATCTCCACCGGGCCCCTCCACCTGTTCGGCACGGACGAGCAGAAGCGGCGCTTCCTCGCCCCCGCCATCAAAGGCGAGAAGATCGGCGCCCTGGCCATCACCGAGCCCGATGCTGGCTCGGATGTGGCGGGCCTGCGCACCACCGCCATCCGGGACGGGGACCACTATGTGGTGAACGGCTCCAAGACGTACATCACCAACGGCGTGCGCGCGGACTTCCTGGTGTGCGCGGTGAAGACGGATCCGAAGGCCGGCCACAAGGGCCTGTCCATGCTCATCGTCGAGCGGGGCATGCCGGGCTTCGGGGTAGGGCGCAAGCTGCAGAAGCTCGGGTGGCGCGCCTCGGACACGGCGGAGCTCTTCTTCGAGGACTGCCGCGTACCCGCCACCCACCTGCTCGGCCAGGAGGGGCAGGGCTTCTATCAGATCATGGGCAACTTCCAGTGGGAGCGGCTCTCGCTGGCGCTGGGAGCGCTCGGGGCCATGGAGGACATGCTGGAGAAGGTGATCGCCCACGTGAAGGAGCGGAAGGCGTTCGGGCAGACGCTCAGCGACTTCCAGGTGGTGCGCCACAAGCTGGCGGACCTCTTCACCGAGCTCGAGTGCGCCCGCCAGCTCACGTACCACGCGCTGCGCCTCCACGTGGGCGGCGAGTACGCCGTGGCCCAGACGTCCATGGCCAAGAAGGTGGCCACCGAGACGGCCTGCCGTGTGGCGGATGCCTGTCTCCAGCTCTACGGCGGCGCCGGCTACATGATGGAGTACGACATCCAGCGGCACTGGCGTGACGCTCGCCTGGGCCCCATCGGAGGAGGCACCACCGAGGTGATGAACGAGATCATCGCCAAGCAACTCGGGCTGTGAGGCCTCGGCCCGGTCTCCCGGGGAGGAGCAGGCAGGCGAGCTCCCCGGAAGAGGTGTACCTCCCTCCAGGTTGATTCAAGAGGAAGGCTCGCGGTGGAGGTCCCCCTCATGGAACTTCGTATCCCCTGCGCCGAGCTGTACCTCAGGCTTGGGGACGACGATGTCCTCGTCCTTGACTGCCGCTCCCCGGAGAACTGGGAGCAGGTGGAGTTTCACATCCCCGGCTCCCTCCGGATGACGCCCGAGGAAGTCTCCCAGGATCTCTTCATCCTCCCGGACGATGAGCTGATCGTCCTCTATGGCTGTGAGGCGGACTGGGAAAATGTACTCCGCGTCTGCCGCATGCTCCTGATGCAGGGGCGCAAGGCCGTCTGCCTGGATGGGGGAATCCAAGCCTGGATGGCCGAGGGCTTCCCCACGGAGCAGCACCTGTGCCGTGACTCCGCGATGAACGGCTCGCATGCAGCCGCCGAACGGTGGTAAGCAGCCCGGGACTCACGGGAGATAACGCACCATGTCGAAGCTCCGCGCTGTTCTGATCGGTGCCACCGGTCTTGCGGGCCAGCAGTTCATTGCCGCGCTTCAGAATCACCCCTTCATCGAGCTCACCGGGTTGGCGGCCTCTCCGCGCTCGGCGGGCAAGCCCTACGCGGAGGCGCTGCGCACCTCCAACGGGATGACCGCGTGGTTCGTCCCCGAGCCGCTCACCCCCGAGCTGGCCAAGATGCCGGTGATCAGCGGCGATGAGGTGAAGGGCAAGGACTACGACATCGCCTTCTCCGCCGTGGAGGCGGACGTGGCGCGCGAGCTGGAGCCCCGGCTGGCCAAGGACATCCCCGTGTTCTCGGCCGCGAGTGCCTTCCGCTACGAGGCGGACGTGCCGCTGGTCATTCCTCCCGTGAACGCCGCGCACGCGCCGCTGGTGCGCGAGCAGCAGCGCCGCCGGGGCTTCAAGGGCTTCATCGTCCCCATCCCCAACTGCACCACCACGGGCCTGGCCATCACCCTGGCGCCCCTGGCCGAGCGCTTCGGCGTGAAGGCGGTGCTGATGACGAGCCTGCAGGCCATGTCGGGCGCGGGGCGCTCGCCGGGCGTGATCGGCCTGGACATCCTGGACAACGTCATCCCCTTCATCCCCAAGGAGGAGCACAAGGTGGAGGTGGAGACGAAGAAGATCCTCGGCGGGCTGCAGGTGGATGGCACGGCCATCACCTCGCATGACGTGAAGGTGTCCTGCACGTGCACCCGCGTGGCGGTGCTCGAGGGCCACACCGAGTCCGTCTTCGTGTCGCTGGGCAAGAAGGCCACCGTGGCGGAAGTCACCGCCGCCATGCGCGAGTGGAAGGGCGCCGAGGTGGCTCGCGGCCTGCCGTCCGCTCCGCAGCAGTCCCGGTGGATCGAGGTGCTGGACGATCCCTACCGTCCGCAGCCCCGGCTGGACCGCGATACGCACGGGGGCATGGCCACCACGGTGGGCCGTGTGCGCGAGGACGGCGTGCTGGAGAACGGCTTCAAGTACGTGCTCGTCTCGCACAACACGAAGATGGGCGCGGCCAAGGGCGCCATCCTGGTGGCCGAGCTGATGAAGGCCCAGGGGCTGCTGGGCTGACGGGCGGGCCGCCCGGATTTCAGGTGCGGCGGCCGCTAAAACTTTTTACTGTGCGCTCCCGCTGAGGTCGCGCTGAGGAGATTTTTCGATGGCTTATGTCGTCGCCGAGCCTTGCATCAAGTGCAAGTACACCGACTGTGTCGAGGTGTGCCCGGTCAACTGTTTCTACGAGGGGGAGAACTTCCTCGTCATCCACCCGGATGAGTGCATCGATTGTGGGGCGTGCGAGCCGGTGTGCCCCACGAAGGCCATCTTCCCGGAGACGGAGCTCCCCGCGAAGTGGAAGGAGTACAAGGCGCTGAACGCCGACTTCTCGACGAAGTGGCCGAACATCGCCGAGAAGAAGGAGCCGCTGTCCGAGGCCGAGGAGTTCAAGCTCAAGGACGAGAAGCGTCCCCTGCTGAGCACCAAGCCGGGCAAGTAATCCACCCGGCAGCCTGTGGCGCACCAGGGCTCTCCGCCTCATGGGCGTGAGGGCCCTTTGTGTTCCCGCGCTCTTTACTCGACGTGCAGAGAGCGCAGCCGGAGCCCGCGAGCCTCCAGGCCCTCCCTGATGCGCATGAGTTCCTCCTGGGCCAGTGGGCCCTGACGCCCCTGGATGCGCAGCGCCACCTCGCGAGGCCCGGTGCGCTCCACTTGGACCGTGGCGGACAGGGGCTCTCCCAGGCTCAGTCGCAGCGCGGGCCGCTGGGACTGGACGAAGACTTCGATTTTCTCGATGAGCTGCAGGGTGGCCTCCACCCGAGCCTGCGGATCTGGGGCGTCTGCGGGGGACAGGCCTGGCTGGCTCACTGCGAGCCGCGTCTCTCCTGCGGAGGTGAACCCTTCGGCGGGCCCAGGTCCTTGGGGGGACTCGGGAGGCGGAGGCACCAGACGGGCTGATGGCAGTGGGGTGGAGGGCTCTGCCCGGAACTCGCGCGCCAGCTCCCGGGAGATCAGTTCGGTGAGGCGGTGCTCCGTCTTCTCCTGGGACACGGTCTGGGCTTCGGTGCGAGCGTTTCGGAGCCGGAGGGACTCCCCGTGCATGGCCTGGCGGGTCTGACCGAGGTTCTCCGGACTGGCCAGGGCGCTTCGGGACGTGGCGACGACAGGACCGCTGCTCAGCGCCGTCGAGGGAAGGCGAGAGGCGCTACCCGGAAGGGGAGCCGCGCTCGCGGGAGGCTTCGCCGGAGGCCTCAAGGCCTGGGAGGGCGGCAGCTTGGCGCCCGCGGGAGGCGAGGGCAGCCGGGGCAGTGCTTTACCTGGGCTCGGGTTCGCGCTGCTGAATGCGGAAGAGGCGGGCGCAGCGGCCCGCTGGAGAACCTGCTGGAACTGGCCGGGCGCCGGGGTGGTCCTGGCTGGCTCGGCATGATCACGACCGTCGATCTTCATGGGCTCCTCGTGGCTGGGGTGAGCCATGGGGAGGAGCACGGTTCATGCCAAGGGCTTCTCCTCGGAGAACCTCAGGGGCCTCCGCAGGGAACCGTCCAGCGCGGTGGACGGTCCGTCCGCGGAGGGAAACGGTACTCAGCGCCGATTGCCGAAGCCGCCGGGCTGGGTGGGGGCCATGCCCGTCAGCTCGTTGTAGGCCACGGGGCAGGCGGCGGTGGCGTTCGGGTCCGCGAGCAGAGCGCCCTGGGACCAATCCCGGTCCTGGAACACGAGGGCGTCGCGCACCTCCACCTCGGTGATGCCCTTCTTGTACTCCCAGAGCCGGCCCCGCACGAGCAGGCGGGTGCCCTTGGGGATCTGATCGATGCTCAGGAACTGCTTGTCGGCCAGCCGCGCGGTGATGGTCACGCCCTTGGGCTTCTCGGTGGGGATGCCAAAGGGCTGGAGCTGGTTGGCGTTCGGGTTGGGCGGGTAATAGACGAGCCGGGCGATCAGGGCTGGCGGCTCCTCCTCCTCCACGGGCGCGCCCCGCTTCTTCTTGACGGGCTTCTTCTTCTTCTCGAGCGCGGCGTCGATGAACTCGAGCCCGCCGAAGACCACTTCCCGATCGACATAGGTGTCCCGGAAGACGGCCTCGGCGGTCCGGGCAGCGGTGCTGTTGGCGCGGATGACCTCCGTCTCGTAGCGCTCGCGCAGGACGGGGATGGTGAGCATGAAGCTGTCCACGGGCTTTACGCCCTCGGCCAACATGCGCAGCTTGGCGAGATCCATCACCGGGTAGTACGGCGACAGGGCGTTCGCTGTCTCCAGCCAGTCTGCGGGGAGCTTCCGGTCGATGAGTACCCGCCGCACCATGGCCACGAAGTACGTGGAGCCCGGGAAGCGCTGATTCGTGAGCTGGGTGCTCAGCGCCTGGGCGAGCATGGGATCGAGATAGAAATTCTCGTCGCGCTTGTGGAAGTAGGGCGCGGTCTCCCCGAGCAGCGTCAGCAGGCCTCCGACGACCTGGACACAGTTGGGGTTGTTGGTCCCCTGGAGCAGCACCTGGTGGACCTTCGACTTGGTGAAGCGCTTGTCCAGCTCCTCCTCTTTGAACACCGGCGGGTTGCCCGGGTTGAAGAGCTGGGCGGAGGCAGGGAGGGACAGCAGGCCAAGGGCCAGGGCGAGCAGGGCGGGACGCATCACCCCCAGGTTATCACGGGGCGGCGGGTGGGATGGCTTCGCCTTGAGGCGGAGGCGTAGGTGCCGGGGAGGCCTGGAGCACGAGCACGGCAGCGATCAGCTCCAGCCCTCCGGCCAGGGCGAAGAGCGCGTGCCCACCTCCGAGCAGCGAGTAGGCCGCTCCCGCCGAGGAGAACCCGACGAGCCCTCCGACGCCGAACGTCACCGCGGCGAAGATGCCCTGGCCAGAGGCTCGCAGGTGTTGAGGGACGCGGCGCGCCATGAACGCCACGCTGGAGACGTAGAAGACACCGAAGGTCATCGAGTGGAGCAGCGCGAGCGCCACGATGGCGCCCGGCGACGAGGCCACCGCCATGCCGCCCCAGCGCACCGCGCTCAGGACGAAGGAGATGCAGAGCAGGTGCCGGGGAGCAATGCGGTCGGCGAACCGGGGGTATAGGAGCATCGCTCCCACCTCGGCGGCCACGCCCAGGCCCGCGCAGATGCCGACCACCGACGGAGACAGGCCAAGCGCCAGCACGTGAATGGCGAGCATGCCGTTGTAAGGCGTGCAGGCCATCCAGTGCAGGCTGGTGGCGGCCAGCAGCCAGCGCAGGTCCTTGTTGTCGCGCAGCAGGCCCAGGCCGGCCAACGGGTGCGGCGTTCCGCTGGCGGTCGCTTGGGAACGGAGCGAGAAGCTCCAGGCCGCCAGCAGTCCAAAGAGCGTCACGCCCACGAGGATGGTGGAGCGATCCACGGTGCGCACCATCAGCCCGAAGGTGGTCGCGGACAGGATGAAGCCGAGCGAGCCGAACAGGCGCAGGTGGGCGAAGCTGCCACCCCTCTGGGCCACGTGGTTGAGCGCCAGACTGTCCACCATGGGGGTAATGGAGGAGGCGAAGCAGGCGTAGGCGGCGAGCGTCGCCACGAGAGCCGGGAAGCGCTCCACGCCCAGCAAGGGCACGAAGCCGAGCATGGCGCCCACGGCGAGCACGGTGAGGACAGAACTGAGGCGCCCCGTGCGATCAGCCAGATGCCCCCACAGGGGTGGGGTCACCAACGAGGCCAGCGGAGACAGAGCGAGCAGCAGCCCAACCTCGGTCGTGGACAGGGCGAGTGAGCGCAGGTAGGCGGGCAGGAACGGCTGGGTGATACCCACCGTCCCGAAGTACAGAAGGTAGAAGCCGGCGAGGGCAGTCCGCCCGGCGGCTGGGGGAGGGGTCATCGTGAGGCCCCGGCCCTTATCACAGCCCCATCTTTTTTCAGGCTGTTTGCGCTCCAGGCTTTTGTGTACCTTGCCTTCGACATGTCCGACTCGGCGACCCCTCAGCCCGTCACCATCAGCCCGATCCAGAACGAGGCGGAACTCTTCCAAGCCCTGGCCATCCGCGAGGTGGTGTTCATCGAGGAGCAGCACGTCCCCGAGGGCATCGAGCGCGACGCCGAGGACGCGAAGGCCTACCACGTGCTCGCGTTCCAGGGCGGCCACGCCATTGGGACGGGGCGCCTCGTCATGCTGCCGCAGGCTCCCGAGCGCCAGGAGGGCACTTGGGCGCAGATTGGCCGCATGGCGGTGCTGCAGTCCTCGCGCAAGGCGCGGGTGGGCTCCAAGCTGCTCGAGACGCTGGAGGCCGAGGCGAAGCGACGGGGCGTCACCGGCATCAAGCTGCACGCGCAGCTGTTCGCGCTCGAGTTCTACAAGAAGCACGGCTACGAGCCGCTGGGCGCCGTCTTCATGGAAGGCGGCATCGAGCACCTGGAGATGCAGAAGAAGTTCTGAGCCTCACCTCCGTGGCGGGCGAGGCGCCGGGGGCTGCGCGTGGCGCGGATCCTCGGGCCAGCTGTGCCGGGGGTACTTGCGGCACAGCTCCTTGCGGATCGCGGGGTAGTGCCGCTCCCAGAAGCCCGCGAGGTCCGTGGTCACCTGCACAGCGCGCATGTTGGGCGCCAGCAGGTGGAGCACCAGCGGCACGCGGCCCGCGCAGACGCTGGGGCCCTGGGCCATCCCGAAGAAGTCCTGCAAGCGAGACTCCACCCAGGGCGGCTTGCCGGGCTCGTAGTGGACTTTGACGCCTCGGCCTCCGGGCAGGGTGATGCGGTCGGGCGCGTGGGTGGACAGCAGCCGTGCCTGTTCACCGGTGAGGCGCGCGTAGAGAGCGTCCAGCAGGGACACACCTTCCAGATCCGCGAAGCTGCGGGCGCCTGAGCACAGGGACGCGAGCGAATCGCGCAGGAAGGCGTTGTCCACGGCGGGGAAGTTCGCCTGGGGGAAGGACTCGGCGAGGAGGGCCACGCGGGTGCGCCACTGCGTGAGGGCCTCGGGATCGGCGAAGCGCTCGGGCCCGGCGGCGAGCGCGGCCTCGACGAGCACCTTGGCCGTCTCCTCGGACGGAGGCGCGGGCGTGCGGGTCTCCTCCAACACGAGGTTGCCGTAGGCCAGCCGGGTGATGCGCTCGACGCGGCGGGAGTCGGCGTTCCACTGGAGGGCGTCCAGCTCCTCCAAGGCGTCTGGGTAGAGGTCCAGGAGCCACTCGGGCTCGACGGCGCTGGCCAGACGGACGACGGCGCCGCGGCCGGGACGCTCCTCGGCATCGACGGCGACCATCAGCTCGGCGTCTTGGACGACGCTCATCTCGGAGAGGGAAGCGGTACCTCCTCCAAAGAGGAGCAGCTCTGGGGCCCGAGGCCTGCGCCGCTTCGCCACACGGTCCGGGTAGCCTGCGAGCGCGCTGAGCATCAGCGCCTGCTCACGGGCCTCGGGAGACCCGGGGCGAGGACCCTTGTCCTTGACGGCGCGCCGGAGCTGCTTCTGCACCCGGTCCACGGCCTGCACAGCGCCCGCTTCCAGAGAGAGGGAGTGGAGACGTCCGGAGGCGAAGTCCGCGCGCTCTGCCTCTCGGAACCGCTCCAGAAGCTCCAGCAGATCCGAAGGGCCACTGACGACGGCGGAGGCGCGTCCAGGTCCGCTCAAGTTCGCCCGGGCCTCGCGGCGGATATCCCGCTCGCCCATGAGCGCGGCGAGCACTGCGGCGTCAGCACCCGTTCCTCGGCGTTCACCCTCCACGATGATGCGGGCCTGGCGGGGGTGGACGGGGAAGCGCAGGAGGCGGTGGCCGATCTCGGTCACCTGGCCCTTGGGATCCACGGCGCCGAGCCTTCGCAGCAGCGTCTCCGCGGCCTCGAGGGAAGCAGCGGGGGGCGGCTCGAAGAAGGGGAAGGAGGCGAGGTCCTGCACACCCGAGGCGCGCAGCGAGAGCACGGTCTCCGCGAGATCCACTCGGCGAATCTCGGGGGCATCCTGCTCGGGGCGGCCGTCGAAGTCGTGCTGGGTGTAGAGGCGCAGGCAGTGGCCGGCGCGGGTACGTCCGGCGCGTCCGGCGCGCTGGGTGGCGGAGGCGCGGCTCACCTTGGACAGCTTGAGCGTGGGCAGGCCGGACCAGGGCGAGTGCGAGGCCACACGGGCCAGGCCGCTGTCGATGACCACGGCGACACCGTCGATGGTGACGGAGGTCTCGGCGACGTTGGTGGAGAGGATGATCTTCCGGCGCGAGCTGCGGCGCACGGCGCGGTCCTGCTCGGCGGGAGACAGATCTCCGTGGAGCGGGAGCACTTCGACGCCATGGCGCTCGGCGAACTCGGCGCAGGCGTCGCGGGAGCGGCGGATCTCATGGGCGCCCGGGAGGAAGACGAGGACATCGCCATCGAGCCCGGCGGCGAAGACGCGCTTGATGGCGGAGAGCACCTGAACATCAAGGTGCCGGTCATCGGCGGTGGGCAGGTACTCCAGGGTGACGTCGAAGCGGCGGCCCTCGGAGCGCAGGCGGGGGCATCCGCCCAGGTAGGCGCGGATGGGCTCGGCATCGAGCGTCGCGGACATGACGACGAGCTTGAGGTCGGGCCGCGCTCCTTCTTGAAGCCGGCGGAGCATCGCGAGCGACACATCCGCGGCGAGGTGCCGCTCGTGGAACTCGTCGAGGACGACCATCCCCACATCCCTCAGCTCCGGGTCGGAGAGGAGCCGGCGGCCGAGGACGCCTTCGGTGACGAAGGACAGGCGCGTCTTGGGACCTCGGACGTCCTCGAAGCGGACCTGGTAGCCGACGGTGTCGCCCACGCGCTCGCCCAGCTCCTCGGAGACGCGCTGGGCCGCGAGGCGGGTCGGGAGCCGCCGAGGCTGGAGGACGATGATCTCCTTGCCGCGAGCCATCCCGGCCTGGAGCAGCGCGCGAGGGACACGGGTCGTCTTGCCCGCCCCGGGAGGGGCCTCCAGCACGAGCGACCGGGCGTCGCGCAGCGTGGCGACGATCTCCGGCAGGAGCGGATCGATAGGGAGGGCGACTTCGGGCATGGCCGGGTCTCTCACGCGGTGCCGCGAGGTGTTCAGTCCGTCTCGGGAGGTTTGGGCTCGGCCTTCTTGCGGCCACGGCGGGCAGGCTTGGCCTCGGCGGGAGCGGCGTCAGCAGCCACCTCGGAGGGAGCCGGGTCGGCTGCAACTTCGGGAGCCGGAGGCGGCTCAGCCGGAGGCGCTTCAGCCGGTGCCGGAGCAGCCGCAGCGGCATTCTCCTCGGAGGCGACGGTCTCCGGGAGCACCGATGACTCGGCGTTCGGGATCTCCGAGTCCTCACGTGGCTCTTCTGTGGAGGGCTCGGTGCTCATCTCTTCGAAGCCGAAGGGGAGGCCGCGTCCGGCGCGCCGCTTGGGCTTGGCGGAGAGGCCCGTGGAGTCAAAGGCGTCCGGGATCGGAACGAAGGCGGCCTCGGCGAGCAGGCGGGCCTGGCGCACGGCGAGATCCAGCTTGGAGCCCACGGAGATCAGCTCCGCGCGCAGCGGAGCGGTCTGGCTGTCGGGCAGGTTTGCGGGAGTGAGGCTCGCCTGCCACGCGGCATAGGCGCGGGCGACCTGATCAACGACAGGGCGGACAATGGCGAAGTCGTCCTGGGCGAAGATGCGGCTGACGTAGCTGGACTTGAGGCGGCGCTCGTAGGCGGCGGCGAACTCGTTGACGGTCTCTTGGGGGGCGCGGCGGAGCTGGGGAAACTTGAGGTGAGGGAAGAGCGCCTCGATGACGGGGGCGCGGCTGCTGGCGGCGAAGGTGATGCCGGCGTGGAGCTTCTCCAGGGCATCGACCCAGAGGTTCTGTTGCTGGAAGGAGAACTCCTCGCGAGCCTCTTCGAGCTCGGGAAGATCCTTGGCGCGCTCGATCAGGGCGGGAGCGGGAACCAGGGCGGAGTGAACCATCTTGAGGGCGGTGGTCATCCACTCCTTCTCGGGGGCGAGCCCTTCCCGGTCCGCGATCATGTCATTGGCGGTGACGAGGCGGGCTTCGAACGCCTCGGAGAAGCGGATGAGCTCGTAGGCTTCCAGGGTGGACAACGACATGCGGTGGGGCTCCTCGGGAGGGTGGGGGAGATACCACACCCCAGGGTCCATCAGAGCAGGCGTGCGAGGGGTCAGCGATCCTGCAGGAGGGCTTCGAGCGCCCCCGGCGCGGCAATATCCGGAAAGGCGAAGTCGGCGCCGGACTCAATGAGGGCCTGGGGAGTGAAGTTGCCAGTACCCACACCAATACAGACGGCGCCGATGCCCTTGGCGGCGTGGACATCCTTGGGGGTATCTCCGATGACGACCACGCGGCACGCTTCGAGCGGTGCGCCCAGCAACTGAGCGCCCGAGCGGGCTCCGTGGCGGATGAGCTCGACTCGATCCTCGTGGTCACAGCCGAAGCCGCCGAAGGCGAACTGGTCATAGATGCCCACGCGCTCGAGCTTCACGCGGGCGCCCTGTCGCACATTGCCAGTGCCGAGCCCCACTGCGACGCCCGAGCGGGAGCGAGCCTCCAACACGGCCTCGCGCATGCCCGCGTGGACGAAGTAGCTGCGGGCCTCGGTCTTTCTCACCTCCTCGTCGAGGAAGGAGAGGTATGCCGCGATGACGGCGTCGATGGCCTCGGGAGGGGACTCCACGCCGATGAGGGAGAGCGCCTTGCGGACGATGGCACGGTCGGTCATCCCAGAGAGGCTGAACGAATCACACGCATCGAGCCGGCCATGGAGCTTCTCGAAGGCGCGGGAGATGGCGCGGCGTCCGGCACCTCCGGTGGTAACGAGGGTGCCATCGATGTCGAAGAGGAGCACGGTCGGACGCATGGCCTCCATGTAATGGAAGCGCGGGTCCGATGCGAGCCTGGAAGTGCTCAGGGCGCGATGAAGGAGAGACCTTGCTGGAGCGCCTCACGGACGAGCGGCTCCTCCTCGGAGGGGATGCGCTCTTCGAGGGCCTGCTGGACCTCGGGACCGCCCAGGCGCCCAAGCGCCCGAGCGACGGCGATGCGGACCTGTTGCTCGCGATCCTGAAGGTAGGGCAGCAGGGTAGGGATGGCTTCAGTGCCTGCCTGGAGGCTGAGCGCGGTAGCGGCACTGGCGCGCATGGGGGCCTCGGTGTGCGTGTCTTCGAGCAAGGCGCGCAGGCGCGTATCGGGCTGGTCGAGCAGCGAGGCCACCTGGGGGCGAATCGCCAGCGGTGGAGGCAGGCTCACCTGGGCGGAGGCCCCTCCGGGCGCGGCTTGAGGAGGGGCTCCGGGGCCCAGGAGCAGGGCGACGCTGAGCACGAGGGCACCGCGCTTCCATGCAGCGAGGTGGGCGTGAGCGTTCCCGAGCGGGGCTGTCGGCGCGGGCATGAGAGTCTCCTCCGGTCGAGCGCGAGGGTTATATGCCGTCTGGCGGCCAGACTCGACCCTGCCCGTGGACTTTCGCTGGAAGTGGATAGTTTGAAGCGCTGCGGTGCGCCGGTATGGTGCTGGGCGCTATGGCCGGACGCGTCTTCTTCTTCCTGCAGCACGCCACCTACGAGCCCGCGTTCCAGGCGGCGTCCATGGGCATCACCGCGGCTGCAATGGGGGACGAGGTGTACTTCGTCTTCGCCTTCGATGCGCTGCGCCAGCTGCTGCGCGGCACGTTCGGTTTGCCCCACAGTGAGAAAGAGCGGGCGGAGAGTGCGCGAGCCGAGGGCATGGGAGTGCCCACTCCCTCACGAATGTTGGAGGAGGCCCGGGCACTGGGGGCGAAGCTGATTGCGTGCGACACCACGGTGCGCATCTGCGGCTTCGTCCCACAGGAACTGGAGGGCACGTTGGACGAGGTGATGGGGCTGGCCTCGCTGTGGCGGATGACCGAGGGGGCACGCACGCTTGCTCTGTGAGCGCCTTCGGCTTGTGTTGGAACTTGACAGCTTCATTTGAAACGCTGGTGTATGACGGCAGCGCTGTAGCAGCGATGCCGAGGGACCGGTTACTCTCGGCCCCGGACTCGTAGAAAGAAACCCGAAGACGCGGGGGCCGGAACCCGCCCGAGGAAGAAAGCACCGTATGCGCGCCAAGCTGAACATCCTGAGCGCCTTAGCCGTGGGCATTGTCGGAGGCGTGATCGCATCTGCCTGCCAGACGTACGACTTCGAGCCAGTGGAGCCGCTCGCGCTGGCGCAGACGACCGTGGGCGACGTCATTCGCGCCAAGGCGCTGAAGCCGAACCTGATGGTGCTGCTGGACACCTCGGGCTCGATGACGCTGCCGGTGAACCAGGCGGATCCGGACTGCAAGGTTGCAGGGGGGACGCCGCCGAATGACATCTGCGGCCAGCCGGGCGGTACCAACTGCGACGTCAACACGTGCCCCACGCGCTGGAGCGAGCTGCGCGGCGCCATGTCGACGTTCCTGGGCAACAGCGGGAGCATCGCCCGCATGGGGCTGACGACCTACCCGAACTCGAACGGCACCACGTCCACGCAGTGCTTTGCCTCGAGCGCGGTCCGCATCGCCATTCCTCAGGTGGAGGACACGGACAGCGCCGCGCTTCAGAACGCGGCGAGCCAGATCTCGAGCGAGATCCTGAACAAGCCCATCAACGGGCAGGGGGGACCGTCGGGCGGTACTCCCACCAGCGAGAGCCTCAAGTTCGTGTCCAGCCTGACGGAGCTCCAGGGGACGGACCGGGACGACTTCGTCCTGCTGCTGACGGACGGTCTGCCGAACTGCAACTCAGCCAACCCCAACGCGGGCAACCCGGCGACCTGCCGCTGCACGCAGGCCACGTGCGGCACGAGCCCGCTGGGGTGCCTCGACAAGGATGCGTCGGTGCAGGCGGTGACCAATCTGAGGAATCCCGAGAAGGAGAAGGACATTCGGACCATCGTGATTGGCTTCGGCGCCGAGACGGCGTCTGGCGTGGGCCCGGAGACGCTCAACGCCATGGCCGAGGCTGGTGGCTTTGCGCGCAACTGTGTGAACGATGACAACGCTTGTGGCGCGGGTGACACGTGTGATCCGGTCTCGAAGCTGTGTGGCCGGCGTTTCTACCAGGCGGCCAACCAGCAGGAACTGGCCAACGCGCTCGCGCAGATCATCAACAGAATTGGGGACACGAATCCGTGCCTCCTGGCGCTGACTGCGGCCCAGCTTCCCTCGGATCCGAGCCTGATTGTCGTCTATGTGAACGATGCGCCGATGGAGTCGGGCCCGAACACCTGGGAGCTGACGTCTGCGGGTGTCGAGTTCAAGGGGGATACCTGCAACCGCATCCTGGGCTCGACGAACACCAATCCGATCAAGCTCGAGGCCCGCGCCGTTCAACGCAAGTAGCACCGAGGTCGCTTTACCCGGCGCGGGGCGGCGATTAAGAGGAGTCGCGCCGCCCTGCCCATGAAGATCACGATCCTCTCGCGCTCCGCCTCCATTCCGTCCACCCGGCGTCTGGTGGAGGCCGCGCGTGCGCGAGGGCATCAGGTGCGTGTGCTGAACCCGGGCCGGGTGGAGATGCACCTGGATGGGAGCACCGCGAACCTCTTCTACAAGCGCAAGCGGATGCCGCCCTGTGACGTGGTGATCCCGCGCATCGCCCAGTCCATCAACACGTACGGGCTTGCGGTGGTGAACCAGTTCGGGATCCGGGGCGTGCCGCTGATGAACACGGCGCAGGGGATCGCACAGTCGCGCAACAAGATGCGCTCGCTGCAGCTGCTGTCCGCCAACGGCATCGACACCCCGGCCACGGTGATGGCGAGGGACGCCGGAGATCTGAAGGCGATGGTGGGGCTGGTGGGTGGGGTCCCGGTGCTGGTGAAGCTGCTGCAGGGCCAGGAGAAGCACGGCGTGATGGTGTGCGAGAGCCTGCAGTCGCTGGAGGCTGCGCTGGAAGCGGTGCTGGGACTGGGGCACAACCTCGTGGTGCAGCAGTACGTGATGAACACGGGGAAGGACTTCCGGGTTCTGGTGGTGGGAGGCCGGGCGGTGGCGGCGGTGCAGCGCCATCCGAGGGTTGGACGCATGTCCCACACGCTGATCAAGGGCGCGAGGCTGGAGGGCGTGGAGCTGACGGAGGCGTGCCGGGTGACGGCCGAGCGGACGGCGCGGCTGGTGGGGCTGGAGGTGGCGGCGGTGGATCTGCTGGACGTGAACGGGCAGCCCAAGGTCTTCGAAGTGAACAGTTCCCCAGCGCTGCCGGACATGGAGGCGGCGACAGGGATAGATCTGGCGACACCCATCATCGAGCGCGCGGAGGCGCTGGTGGCGGGGGCTCCGGGAGTGGAGCATCAGGAACTGGGGGCAGGGGGGGCGCCCGTGAGCGTGCCTGGAGGGAAGAAGGGCTCGGCCCGCCGAAAGGCAGCGAGGCGGTCTTCGGGGAAGGTGTCGACCTGAAGAGGATGAAGAGAAAACGCTGCCCGAGCGTCGGAAGGCTGGCTATACGCTGGCCCGTCTATCGAGGAGAACGTCCCATGCTTCACCTGCGTCGTCTTGCTCCGATTGTCACCCTGTGGGTGGCCCTTGCGTGGACCCAGGCTCGCGCCGAGGGCGAGGTGGATCCCACCACCCTCTACGAAGTGAGCACCGAGGGCACGTCCGCCAAGGTGAAGGCCGGGGAGAAGGGCGTCTTCGTGCTGTCCATCAAGAGCAAGGCGGGGGCGCACGTCTCCGACGAGGCGCCGCTGAAGCTCCAAGTGAAGGGGACGCAGCTGACGCCGGCCAAGGAGCAGCTGACGCTGGTGGACTCGGTCGCGAAGAAGGCCGAGGGCCAGTCCTTCGCGGATCCTCGCTTCGAGGTGCCCTTCACGGCGGCGGCGGCGGGCAAGGGGCTGGTGGACGCGAAGCTGACCTTCTTCATCTGCACGGAGAAGATCTGCGCCCGGCAGCAGAAGACGTTATCCATTCCTGTCGAGGTCCAGTAGGCCGCCATGCGTGATCGTGCATCTCGAGGTACCGAGCAGCGGGAGCGCGGCGAGCGCAGCGAGCGCCACGTCTACGGAGTAAACCCGGTCATCGAGGCGATGCGGGTGCGCGCGGACGAGGTGGATCGCCTCTACATCACGGAGGGGCAGCTGGGCTCGAAGGCGGCGGCGGAGATCCTCAGCCGCGCTCGAGACGCGGGCATTCGAGTGGAGCGTGTGCCGCGGGAGCGGCTGGCCTCGCTTGCGGAGGGTGGCGTCCACCAGGGAGTGGTGGCGGAACTGCGCGGCTTCCAGTACGCGGAACTGCCGGACCTGCTGGAGGCGGCCGAGGCGAGCGGGCGGCCTCCTCTCATCGTGGTGCTGGATGGCGTCCAGGATCCCCACAACCTGGGGGCCATTATCCGTTCGGCGCACGCGCTGGGGGCCCATGGCGTCGTCATTGGCAAGGACCGGGCGGTGCCGGTGACGGGGCTGGTGGCCAAGGCCTCGGCGGGAGCGGTGGAGCACTGCCCGATTGCCCGGGTGGTCAACATCTCCCGCGCGCTGGAGGAGCTGAAAGAGGCCGGGGTGTGGGTGGCCGCGGCGGACGTCGACTCCCAGGAGCCTCTCTGGAAGGCCCGCTTGGACGGTCCACTGGCGATCGTCGTGGGGGCCGAGGGGGCAGGCGTGCGAGAGGGTGTCCTCAAGCACTGCGACTTCCGCCTGCGGATTCCCATGGCAGGTCAGGTAGGTTCACTGAACGCGTCGGTGTCCGCAGCCATCCTTCTCTATGAGGTTGCTCGGCAGCGGGGTGTGGGAGTGTCGGGCAGATCCTAAGCCAGGGATCAATCTCCTTGACTTCAGGCACCCAGGGTCTCTAAAAGGGCCCGCCTTTCGACGCCGGTGACCGGGCAGTTGACGGTCGCCGTAGGGGTGCATGGGGTAGGGCGGGTAGCAGCCGGAGTAATGCCGGTGTAGCTCAGTCGGTAGAGCAACTGATTTGTAATCAGTAGGTCGCGGGTTCAAGTCCCGCCGCCGGCCATAAGGACGGGGCCGCGGATGAGGGCCCGGACGGAAGAAAAGCAGTTTGAGAGTGGTAGAAGCACGCAGTCGTAGTAGAGAAGAAGCATACGGAGGGATACCCAAGCGGCCAAAGGGAGCAGACTGTAAATCTGCCGGCTCTACGCCTTCGATGGTTCGAATCCATCTCCCTCCATCGGTCAACGCGGGAATAGCTCAGTTGGTAGAGCGTCAGCCTTCCAAGCTGAATGTCGTGGGTTCGAGTCCCATTTCCCGCTCCAACCCGTTGTTGTGTAGTTCCAAGCCCTGATAGCTCAGTTGGCAGAGCGCATCCTTGGTAAGGATGAGGTCACCAGTTCAATCCTGGTTCAGGGCTCCATTTCTCTCTAGAGGAGCGTCATGGCCAAGGAGAAGTTCGACAGGTCCAAGCCCCACGTGAACATCGGGACCATCGGTCACGTGGACCACGGGAAGACGTCGCTGACGGCAGCCATCACGAAGGTGCTGGCGAAGACGGGAGGCGCGACGTTCCTGGCTTATGACCAGATCGACAAGGCCCCCGAGGAGCGCGAGCGTGGCATCACCATCTCCACGGCGCACGTGGAGTACCAGACCAAGGCGCGGCACTACGCGCACGTGGACTGCCCGGGCCACGCCGACTACGTGAAGAACATGATTACGGGCGCGGCGCAGATGGACGGCGCCATCCTGGTGGTGTCCGCGGCGGACGGCCCGATGCCGCAGACGCGCGAGCACATCCTGCTGGCTCGGCAGGTGGGCGTGCCCTACATCGTGGTCTTCCTGAACAAGGTGGACATGCTGGACGACCCGGAGCTGCGCGAGCTGGTGGAGATGGAGGTTCGCGACCTGCTCAAGAAGTACGAGTTCCCGGGCGACAAGATTCCGATCATCCCCGGCAGCGCGCTGAAGGCGCTGGAGGGAGACACGAGCGAGATCGGCGAGGGAGCGATTCTCAAGCTGATGGAGGCGGTGGACAGCTACATTCCGACGCCGGAGCGCGCGACGGACAAGCCGTTCCTGATGCCTGTGGAGGATGTGTTCTCCATCGCCGGCCGCGGAACGGTGGCCACCGGCCGCGTGGAGCGCGGCACCGTCAAGGTGGGCGAGGAAGTGGAGATTGTGGGACTGCGCCCGACGCAGAAGACGGTGGTGACGGGCGTGGAGATGTTCCGCAAGCTGCTGGACGAGGGCCGGGCGGGCGACAACATCGGCGCGCTGGTGCGTGGCCTGAAGCGCGAGGACATTGAGCGCGGGCAGGTGATTGCCAAGCCGGGCTCGATTACGCCGCACACCAAGTTCAAGGCGCAGATCTACGTGCTGACGAAGGAAGAGGGCGGCCGCCACACGCCGTTCTTCAAGGGGTACCGTCCGCAGTTCTACTTCCGCACGACGGACGTGACGGGAACGGTGAAGCTGCCGGAGAACGTGGAGATGGTGATGCCGGGCGACAACATCGCCATCGAGGTGGAGCTCATCACCCCTGTGGCCATGGAGGCGCA